>JBFZEL010000137.1:0-5214 GCA_041306925.1 Lysobacterales bacterium | reverse complement strand
GTATTCCTATGTGCTGCCGTAGGTTGTGAATTTAGGGAAGCTCTGATTAATGCCATCCTGGCATTATCAGAGCGCGGCATGCGACAAGTGTGATTTTCGACTGCCTTGCAAATCAACGGCTTGACGCCGCTGATTTGGCGACACATCCTTGTGTCGCGGGAACCTCTGAATTAATCAGAGGTTCCTTAGGGACAATCCGGTGCCGCAGGCCAGCGCCAAATCGCGTTGCGCAGCACGCGGGCGGACAGAATCCTGAAAGCACCGGTCTGGTCGGTGATCATCCGGATACCACCACACTCGGCTGAATTCAGGGTCGGGATGCGGGCATTTGCATAGCGTTCGAGAACATCCGCGCGCGGAAAGCCGAAACGGTTGCCCGACCCTGCAGAGATGATTGACCAGGCGGGGCTGACGGCGTCGATGAGTAACTGTGACGAAGAGGTCGAACTGCCATGGTGTGGGACAGTCATGATTGCATGCGGCCCGAGCCCCTCCTGCACCAGGCGTTGCTCCACGACCTGGCTTATATCACCGGTCAGCAAAAGGCTGATGCCAGGGCCAATGACGCTGACAACACAGGAACTGTCATTACCCCTGTAGGGCAGACCGGGTGATGGATGCAATACGCTGAACTGCAGGCCGTCCCAGTTCCAATGCCGGGGGACTCTGCAGGGATCGATAGCCGGACGGTTTTCGCGAAGGTTGGCAAGATATTCGGCGCCCGGAAATTCAGACATCAATCCTGTCAACCCGCCGGCGTGGTCGAGGTCGCCATGACTGACAATCACCAGATCGGGTTTCCTGCCGGTCGCCCTGATCATGGGTTGAATGGTTCCGCCAACCATATCCAGACCGGCTTCCCCCTGCAGACCGTTACCCGGTCCGGTATCGTAGACCATGAGATGATCCGGCGTCGTCAATAATACCGAAAGGCCCTGCCCCACATCGAGAAAATCGATACGGGTTTCCGTTTCACCACGCGGGACACCTGCCTGGAAAAGCACGGGCAACATCAACAGCAGGCCGGCAACCCGGCTGGGGACACCCCTGGGCAACATCAGGATGGCGGCGCCCAACATGGCCAATACGACCGTGAGTATGCCGGGCGCTGCAGTTGAGCCGAACGCGGGTGGCTGAAGAGCGGCTAAGCGTTCAAGTATCAGCATGAGCCAATGTGCTGCATAAGCGGCGAGACTGAGCGTCCATGACGCCAGTGGCCCGGGCAGCCAAATCAGCACCAGTGAGGCCAGTATCAATGGCACTATCAGCAGGCTGAACACCGGGATTGCCAGCAGGTTCGCCACCAGTCCGGGCAGGCTGACCTGCTGAAACCAGAGCATGCCAAAGGGCGCCATCACCAGTGATATACCCAGTTGCGCAATAAGCATTTGGCGCCATGCACGCGCGTGTCCGAAGCGCGGTGTGAACAACATGATCAGAACCCCAACCGCGATAAACGAAAGCCAGAAACCGGCACGCAAAGGCGCGAATGGATCGGCAACCAGCACCAGTGACATCGCGATCAGCCAGGCCTGTAAAGGATGGATATTCCGCCGGCACAGTATTGCGACGCCGGCGACCGTCAGCATGATCAGCGCCCGTTGGGTGGCGACGCCGAAACCGGCCAGGGCTGAATACACAAACGCGGCCAGCCAGGCTATGACCCAGGGCATGGCAACGGCAAGACGCTGCTGCAGCCCTTGCCACAATAACAACAAGCCCAGTCTGCTAAGGTAGTAACCCATGACGGCTGCCAGGCCGATATTCAAGCCGGAGATGGCCAGCAGGTGCCCGGTACCCGTGGCGGACAGAATCTCCCTGTCCCGCTTGAGCAGGCCCCGCTCGTCGGCAATCGCCGCCGCAGCCAGCACCCGGAATGCCGGTTTTTCACCGGCGGTCCCGGCAAGCTTGTCCAGCACCCGTTCCCGCCAATGGTGCAGGTCGGACCACGCGGGCCCGGAGAGACGTACATTTTCGCCTTCGTCGACGTGGGCCAGTGCGTCTATGCCATCGGTAAAGTACCAACGTTCCGCATCCACCCCCTGGAAGTTGACACGGCCGCGCGCAGCCCGCAGCACCAACTGCAACTGCCAGTGCTCACCTGCGTGGACGCGCGGCGGGTCCGTTTCTGAACCTTTTGGCACGTGGCGTTTTTTATACCAGTGAACCTGTATCCTTTTGGGCGTACCCGCGGCACCCGCATCCGGCAGAAACAGGAAGCGCAGCCCATCCGCGGTGACTTCGGGCAGACCGCCGATGACGCCGCTCAGCTGACGCTCGGATCGGTCTTCCGCGAGCGGCAGACGTTCGGACAGACGCTGATTAAGCGCCAACGTGACACTCAGAAAGCCGAGCGGGAACAGGCAATAGATGCGCAGCGAAGGACGCAGTGATAACCCGCACAGAGCAATTGATAACAGGCCCAAAAATACGGCCCCGGACGGTAGCGTGGATTCAAACAGGTACGGCGCCAGCGCTCCCAGAATGAGCAGGACCCAGAATTTCAATGATCCCCCTTTTGGCCGCTTCAACGGAAAAGTTGAAGTGGCAACCGCCCCCGCGGTCTATATTGGTTTCAGGCTCCCCATGTGTAACTCGAAACGCAGATTCATACGCGCCGCCAGGCGCATATCGTGTGTAACCAGAATCAAACTGGTATTCAATTCGGTGTTGAGTTCGAGCAACTGTTCGAAAACATGGTTGGCGGTGCGTTCATCCAGGTTGCCGGTGGGCTCGTCGCCCAACACGCAACCCGGTTCACCGACCAGCGCGCGGGCGACCGCAGCACGTTGTCTTTCTCCGCCGGACAATTCGCCCGGCTTGTGATCCAGACGCTGGCCAAGCCCTACTTTTTCGAGCAGGTCGGTGGCGCGTTTAGCGGCCACTGCTGTCGACTCTCCGCGAATCAAAAGTGGCATGGCGACGTTTTCGAGCGCGGTGAATTCCGGCAACAGGTGATGGAACTGGTAGATGAACCCCATGCGTGAATTGCGCAGATCGCTGCGTTCGGTGTCACTCATCTGCCACAGGGAGCGCCGGTCGACCAGCACCTCCCCTTCATCCGGCCGGTCCAGGCCACCCAGTATATGCAAGAGGGTACTTTTGCCGGCGCCAGAGGCGCCCACGATAGCCATCGAAGTCCCGCCCGGTATCTGCAGGTTTACATCCTTCAGTACCTGCACGCGTTTTGAACCCTGCCGGAAACCGCGACTGATGCCGCTGGCCTGGATGACGAAATTGCCCTGCTCACTCATAGCGCAAACCCTCTGCCGGATCGGTTCTCGACGCGCGCCAGGCTGGGTAAATGGTTGACAGCAGGGACATGCCAAGCGACATCAGCGCGAAAGAGATCACATCGGATTGCCGCAGGTCAGAGGGCAGTTCGGTGATGTAGTAAATATCGGCCGGAAACAGGGCGAACCCGAAAATTTGTTCCAGAAAAGGCACCACGGTCGCGATGTTCCTGGCCAGCAGGATGCCGCCAATGACACCAAATACCGTGCCGATAATACCGATAAGACTACCCTGCACGACGAAAACCCGCATGACCGTACCCGCATGCGCTCCCATGGTCTTGAGGATCGCGATATCGGACTGCTTGTCCGTTACGACCATGACCAGCATGGAAATGATGTTGAATGCCGCCACCGCGATGATCAATGACAGGATGACCCACATCACGGTCTTTTCCGTCCGCACTGCCTGGAACAGGTTGCCACGTTCCTGGCTCCAGTCCCTGACGCGGTAAGCGCCTTCCAGCTGGTCTGAAATATCCCGCGCCACCAGCCAGGCCTTATCAAGGTCTTTCAATTTGAGGCGTATTCCGCCAATGGATTCAGCGGGCATACGTAACAGCCTGGCGGCATCTTCGCTGTGCACCATGGCAAGACCACCGTCGTTTTCATGCTCACCAAACTCGAACAGGCCCACCACCGTAAAGCGCCGCATCAATGGGCTGGCTCCAAACGGACTCGCCTTGAGTCGCGGGGCGATGATGGTCACTTTATCGCCAGGTCCAACCTGCAGATGCACGGCGAGCCCAATACCCAGCACGATGCCGAATTCGCCGGCACGTAAATCGCTCAATTTACCTGCGATCATGTGGGTGGCGACATCCGAAACCGCGGCTTCGTAATCCGGAACGACACCACGCACCAGCGCCGCGCTGGAACCTTCGGCCTGCAACCAGGCGCCCACCTCGATGTAGGGTGCCGCGGCAACGACATCGTCACGCTGTTCGACGTTTTTGATGACCTCACGCCAGTTATCCAGCGGCTTTTCAAGCGGCTGGATGGTGGCATGGGAAATGGCGCCCAGGATTCGGGCACGCAGTTCTTTTTCAAAACCATTCATCACCGAGATCACCGTAATCAACGTGGTCACGCCGAGCGCGATACCCAGCATCGAAGTCAGTGAAATAAATGAAATGAAGTGGTTTTGTTTTTTAGCTCCGAGGTAGCGAAGACCGATGAAGGCGGACAGTGGTTTATACATGGGCGAATTAGACCATAACAACTGGGACGCAACCAGTTGAATTTACGCCCGGGCCTGTAGGGAAATGCAGATTTCCCTGTGCATGTGTCAGCAAAAGACCCGCGGCTACCCCAGGTTTGCGAGTAAGCCGTTCAAATCGTCCGGTAAGGCTGCACTGACGATCTGCTGCTCGCCATCGCCGCTGTAAAACCGAACCTGGTGCGCATGCAGGAACATTCGCCGCAGACCTTTTGATTTCCAGAATTTCTGGCGGGCGGGCGGTGAATAGCGGTCATCGCCTGCCAGGGGCAGTCCAAGATGCGCGGCGTGGACCCTGATCTGGTGGGTTCGGCCACTGTGCAACTCGGCTTCCGCGAAACTGTAACCGGCGTAATCCTGCAGCAGGCGGAAGGTGGTGTGCGCAGGCTTGCCCTCCGGGTCCACGCGCGAGAAAGCCTGCCCCGAACGTTCGAACTTGCCAATGGGTTCATTGACCTCGACGAGATCCTGGTTGAGTTGGCCATCCAGCAGGCACAGGTAGCGTTTTTCGAGCTGGTCATGGTTGATTTGCGCATTGAGTTCCCGCAACGCATCGCCGTTGAGGGCCAGCAACAGGCAACCACTGGTCTCACGATCGAGACGATGGACGAGGTCAATATTCATACCCTCCCGCAACTTTCGCATTGCATCGATAACACCCCAGGCCAGACCGCTGCCGCCATGTACAGCCATGCCGGCAGG
>JBFZEL010000136.1:0-3060 GCA_041306925.1 Lysobacterales bacterium | reverse complement strand
CTCCTTCGTCGTCGGGTTCCGCGCACCGTGCGCAGGAACAAGACGTCAGAGTAGGCATCTAATGAAGGCGGGATAAGCAAACCGGTTCAAACCCGGTTGACTAACCGGGTTGGGGTTGCCGATAGATGTTGATTGCGCCTCGATGGGGCAGGGTAGCTGTTCTACCCTTTAGAGATGGGCCGATTTATTTGGCCCGTTCGGCCTGAGCTTGTCGAAGGGCATTGCATGAGACTGTTTTTATTGGGTTTATTCGATCCGTGCCCTTCGGTCACGCTCAGGAGCGCATTCACAAGCCTGTCCTGAGTAAGTCGAAGGGCTCACCACGAACGGAATATTTCTGCACTACCTTAGCGGACCTCGTGGCGGAAGCGATATCCCTTGTAGAGGAAGATCACGCCATCAGGGGTGATCTGCTGCAGGCCGAGACCGTCATCCAATGTCTCGCCCTCTTTGGCCATGTTGCCGTTGATCATGACGCGACGCTCGCCGGGGTCGCTCGAATAGGCATGAAACATGATGGCAATGCTCGGAATCTCGCGGCGGATGGCTGGCGGAAGATCGTTCAGCGCCATGATTTTTCCACCCTCATCGTTGCTGGTTGCGGTTGCGCCCGACTTTACCGGCAACTGGCCGGTTGCAGCACTTTGGGTGCCGCGAGCTGGTTGCGGTGCCAGCGCGACATTTGTTGCCTGGTTCTCAGCTTCGACTGCGGTTGTCGAGGATTGCATCGAAGATTCCTGCTGCGGCCCACCGGACAATTCGGCGGAGCCGTAAGTCGGCGGCGGCACATCGAGGGTCGAGCCCGAAGCGGCTGGAGTGGAGGCGACAGGTTCGGCTTGCTTGTTCTGCCATGGCTGCAGCCAGCCGACCAGGATGCCGGCCGAAATCAGGGCAGCGGCGATCACGCCGTTTAGCAAATACTTCGGCCGTCTGGGGCCGGTCGGTGTGGTCTGCACGGTCAGCAGCGTCGGTGTCGAGCCGCGTTGCCGCTGCTGGTCGGATTTTCTCAGGGCATCGAGAATGTAAGACATGGCTAGCTATCCTCTTGCTCGCGCTGCAGCCTGGGTGCTGTCTGGTCAGCGAGATTGACCAGGCGATTCAGGGTTTGCGGACCGGCGTTGCCGTCAGGAGTCAATCCCTGTGACAGCTGAAACTGCTTGACCTGGGCCGTCAGGACGTCATCGAACACCCAGTCACTGTCCGCTGCCACGATCCTGCCCTGCACCAGTGCAAGCTGCTTGCTCAGCCATTCCACCTCAGCGCCGTGATCGCCCGGCCGGATGACCCGTTGCGTGACCGGAGGCATCCGCCATAGCAGGCTGTAGTAGCCCGACCACTGCGATGCCAGTGCGCTCAGCGCGACGCTTGTCGAGTTCGTGCCGATGGCGAACGTGGCGCTGTCGGAGGTCAATGCGGTGAGCGTCGCGAAGAATTCGCGACCCTGCTCGTCGCGCATGCTCAGCACCGCCGGCCGGTTGGACTTGCGCAACTCATCCAGCCCGCCACGGCCAGCCTGGCAGCGCAAGCCCAGGGTTTCGGCCTGCAGGCAGGGGTCCATCCCCTGATAGTCGGCGCCCCATGCCGTGAAAAGTGCCGCGTAGGCCATATCCTTGCTGCGCTCGCTGGGTAAGTCGGCGGGCCAGGTCAGCACTTCCGGCAATGCCGCTTCGGAGTCGATCTCCTTGGCCGGCTCTTCTGCTTCCGTGTTGAGTGAGGGCGGAACCGACTCCGTCACCGGTTGCTGCGCAGTGGCCTGTGTGACTTCAGGCTGTTGCCAATACATCAGCAACGACACCAGAGCCCCGGCCACGAGCACGGCCAGGCCGGCCTGAAGTAGCCGCATGCCGCGACGCTGGCTGGAGGCTTGGGGAAAGACTTCGCGCGCCGCCTGCTCGAGGGTCGCCCGGTCAACCCGTTCCTTGCCCTGCGCATAGGTGCCGAGCAGGGCCCGGTCGCACAACACGTTGATGACGCGCGGAATGCCGCCGCTCAGCCGGTGCAGGCGTCCCATCAGCACAGGCGGGAAGAGCTGCCGCTGCGTGCCGGCAACCTCGAGTCTATGCTGCACATAGGCAGCGACCTCCGCCTTGCTCAGTTTGCCCAGGTGGTAACGCGCCACGATGCGCTGCGCCAGTTGCCGCAGGTCCGGACGCTCCAGCATCGTCGCCAGTTCCGGCTGACCGATCAGGATGATCTGCAGCAGCTTGCGCTCATTGGTTTCCAGGTTGGTCAGCAGCCGCATCTGCTCCAGCACTTCGGCCGAAAGATTCTGGGCCTCGTCGATGATCAGCACCGAATGCCTGCCCCTGGCGTGGGTGTCGAGCAGGTGGGCGTTGATGCAGTCGATGAAAACCTTGATGCTCGTATTGGCGGATGGACAGGCGATGCCGAATTCCACGCAGATGGTCGAGAGCAGTTCCTCCACCGTGAGCTTGGGATTGAAGATGTAAGCCACATCGCAGGATTCAGGAATCTGCTCGAGCAGGCAGCGCGAGATGGTGGTCTTGCCTGTGCCGACCTCGCCCGTGAGCAATACGAATCCACCTTCGCCGCTGACTCCGTAGAGCAGATGCGCCAGGGCATCCTGGTGGCGCTGGCTCATGTAGAGGTAGCGCGGCGCTGGTGCGATGGAAAACGGAGCTTCGACGAGGCCGAAGTAATTCAGATACATCGAGGTCATGGGGTAGTGGCTGCGGAGCTCAAATCATTGTGCCTCATCGCCTGGGCATCGTAAGCGCGTGGCAGGAATTTCGGCGATCGAAATGAACGACCGGGTCCTGAATGATAACAATGAACAAAGCCCGCTTGCGCGGGCTTTGTTCGGCTTCTAATCGAATACGGTGGGGTGGATGATGGGACTCGAACCCACGACAACAGGAATCACAATCCTGGACTCTACCAACTGAGCTACATCCACCATTGTGTCGTCAGCAAGCGCTGGCAACGGAAACCTTGGCCTGCCCGACAGGAATCGAACCTGTAACCCCCAGCTTAGAAGGCTGGTGCTCTATCCAGTTGAGCTACGGGCAGAGACTCTTCTCGGGCATACAACTCCGCAAT
>JBFZEL010000135.1:0-5632 GCA_041306925.1 Lysobacterales bacterium | reverse complement strand
GCTGCCTGGGCGAACGTTGAAGCGCCGAGTAGCCGGACGGATCAGGGGCGATCGGGCAGGATGCCCGATCGAGGCCGACCGGTACAGGATGTACCGTGAGGCCGACCCGTCAGGATCCGGCCGGCTGCGAGGGCAGTCCCGGATCAAAGATCCGGGACCGCTGGGCCCGAGAGCACGGGCAGCAAGCCCCTGCCGGGTCTTTGCACCATCGTTGGATTGCCTGTTACCCCGCTTTGATCAGCCCTGGTATATACAACGCTGCTGGAATTGCAGTCCCACTTTTTCTTAACCGCTACTTCAGGTTGTTCTCAAACAGCTTGAAAATCCTGCGGTACTCATCCAGCCAGCTGTCCGCGTGGATGAATCCGTGCGGGTCGAGCGGATAGATGGCGATCTCGAAATCCTGTTTTTGCAGTTCGATCAGGCGTTGCACCAGCATCACCGTGTCCTGGAAAAAGACGTTGTCATCCTGCATGCCGCTGGCCAGCAGCATGGGGTCTTCGAGCCCTTCGGCAAACTCGATCGGCGAGCTTTGCCGGTAGGCCTCCGGATCGATATCCGGGGTGTTCAGGATATTCGAGGTGTAACCGTGGTTGTATTGCGACCAGTCGGTGACGGAACGCAGCGCGGCGCCGGCCTTGAACACGCCCGGCGCGCGGAACATCGCCATGCAGGTCATGAAGCCGCCATAGGAACCGCCGTAAATACCAATCCGCTCGCGGTCGACCGCGTAGTTGCCGACGATGTAATCCACACCATCCAGGAAGTCCTCCAGTTCCGGGCGTCCCATTTGCCGGTAGATCGCGGCGCGCCAGTCACGCCCGTAGCCCTCGGACGCGCGGTAATCCATGTCGATGACGACGTAGCCGTGCTGTGTCAGCAGGTTGTGGAACATGCCCTCGCGAAAGTAGTACGGCCAGCCCATGTCCGAGTTTTGCGTGTAGCCGGCGCCGTGCACAAACATCACGGCGGGGTATTTTCTGGACGGGTCGTGATCCTTCGGCAGGTAGATCTTTGACCAGATCGGTTCAGCGCTATGCTTTGAGGGCACCGGCACGATTTCCGGGGTCATCCACGGAATGGCCTTGAAGGCCTCGCTCATCGTGTCGGTCAGTTGCCGCGGCGCCGCCTGTGGCTGGTTGTCCATGACGTACAGCTCGTCGTGGCGATTGATTTCAGAATGCGTGATCAACAGCCGCGCTTCATCCGGCGAGACCCCGACGGAATTGATACCGCCCATGCGGGTCATCTGCTCGATGTCACCGGCAGCGACATCCACCCGGTAGATTTCGTAAATACCCGGATGTTGTACATTGGCCTCGTAGTAGAGGTACTTGCCGGACGGACCCAGGGCCGGATTTGTTACGATGTATTTGCCCGCGACCAATGCCTTGCTGTTTTTCTGATCGACCGCCTTGGTATAGATACCGAGGTAGCCGTGGTCCTCGGACAGGAACCACAATGTGCGGTTGTCTTTCAGCCAGCCGTGTTCGATGTGATAGGGGTCGACCCAGGCCTTGTCGCTGAGGCGATGCTGGCTGAGCACCTTGTGTTCAGCAAAATCGACGGTTGCGAGCCAGCGGTCTTTATTATCGACCGCGCGGATGTACAGCAGCGGCTGTTCGCCATCGGCCGACCATTGCATGTCCCAGATCTGCACGCTGCGCGTCTTGGGCGCCTCCAGGCGTTTTTCCACCGCGGCACGGTCTTCGCCCTCCGCGACGAATATCTCGATCGCTTTTTTGCGCAAATCCTTCAGCGGATCATCGCCGATACCCGGCAGGCCGGCCAGGTCCAGTTCGTGTTTTTCACCATTTTCAAGATCGATCAGCCAGACCGCCTGCGGCGCGTCGGTCTTGCGCCCGACCAGTGTCCTGACGGTTTCGATTTCGACGTAACCGCTTTCGGTGACGTAGTTGGGCATGCTGGCCTGCCTGCCGTCATCCTCTTCATCCTTTGTTTTTGCGCGGGTCACGAGCAGCAGCCAGCGTCCCGCGGGTGATAGCGACTGGCCTTCCGCTTGCAACTTGTCGCCCATGTAAACGGGTGCCGCCGGCAACCCCGGGTCAAGCCCGTACAGCGACTTGTCGCGCTTTTTGGCTTCCTCCCGGTCGCTTTTAGCTTTCCGCAGCGTGGAGAAAAGACGCAACTGGTGTGCCTTCAGGACATCGAAATCCTCCTTTTGATCCGGATCTTTGCTGAAGCGGATATCGCTGACCTGTCCGGTCAGGCCGCTGGCCGGATCGTGGACGAACATCTGCCCGTCGCGTTCGA
The DNA here is from genome assembly GCA_041306925.1 of Lysobacterales bacterium. GTDB lineage: Bacteria > Pseudomonadota > Gammaproteobacteria > Xanthomonadales > SZUA-36 > SZUA-36. The sequence continues at coordinate 3,358 of JBFZEL010000135.1, read as the reverse complement.
AAGCGACACGGCGTCCGTCGCTCATGAACATCGGTGCCGATTCCGTCGCGGCGGTGCGTGTCAGTTGTCGCGGGCCGGACGCATCTACCAGGTAGATATCATCCTTGTAGACGTACGCACGCCGGTCACCCGCCTGGTTGTAGGTGATCGACGTATGCAAGCGCTGCGACCACTCCGCTTCCGCAACCTGGCTGGTCGTACCGTCGTTACTGTCCACCGCGAACAGGTCACGCAGTTCCGAGCCCTGGCGTTTTTGCTGGTAGTAAACGGTTTTGTTGTCCGCCCCCCAAAAACTGTTTTCGGGTGCGTTGCCCAGCCAGTCGGTATCCGCCATGATCTGCTCGAGCGTCAGCGCCGGCATGTCCTGCTGCGCCACGGCCGGTGCAGCAGCGGTTAGGGTCGTGAGGATGACAAAGAAGCTGGTTGTACTTATAAGATTCATGGCATGCCCGGAAGGAGTTTTAGCGAACCCGCAGTATAGTGAGCGTCACGGCTTGCAGGCAAGGTGTAGCGGGTTTTCAACACGCGTAATCGTAACCGGGATCAAAGTAATATTTACCCTCCTTTAATCCGGCCCCCAATTAATCCGGCCCCAGAAACTCAAAACCCGCCAAGGCCGCTGATGCAAGTTTTACCCTGATCTCGGCCAGTGCCGCCTGGCTGTAGGCCACGGCCGGAAACCTCCCCCACACCGGCGTCGGCCAGGCCCGGTCCGATTTGAACCGGACGACGCGGTGAAGATGCGAAAGGTGACGATCCCGTCGCCACCGCTTTGAACGGTAACCAATGCCGGATCGTGGTGTTGAACATAGCCAGGCGGCGCGCCGATGACTCAGGCCCCTACCGATTGCAAACCGTGCCATCGCCCGCCGTGACGACGGGCTCACCACTTTTTTGCCTGAATCTCCTTTTACCGCTGCAAACATCTGCTGGTGGCAGGGATTGCTACGCCCAGACGTCGGAATTGTCGCGACATCGATGGGTGAAGAGATAGATTCCAGCCTTCAACAGGCAAATAGCGCGACAATTCGCTGAAAGCCAGGCCATATATTGATGAAAAGTGCGTTCCGATATATTCCCGATATATTCGGGGTTCTTGCAATATGACTTTAATGCTACCTATACTCAGCATCCGTTTTTTGCCTCTTTCGACGGGTTGACTGCGGCAGTGCAGGAGCAAACCCGCTGGTGAAACCATGACCTCCGGCACGACATCCGACGAAGACTTCGATCTGTTACGCAACGATGCGCTGATCCGCTGGCAGCGAGTGCTGCGCATTGCCCCGCGGCAAGGGCTTGGCGTCGTCCGCCGGGCCGTCTTTTTCGCGCTGCTCGCCTGGCTGCCGCTGGTCGTCTGGGCGGAACTCAATGGGCGACTGACCGAGGCCACCAGCGGCGAACCCCTGCTCGCCCATTTCGGCATCCATGTGCGCTGCCTGGTGGCCATTCCGCTGTTCATCCTGGCCGAGGCGATGGCCCATGCGACCGTCGGACGGATCGTCGGCCAGTTTCGGGTCAGTGGCATCGTCGCCGACGAGCAGCACGCGGCATTCCGAGGCGTCCTGACCGCAACGGCTCGCTTGCGCGATTCGACCCTGCCGTGGATCGCCGTCATCGGCGTAGCCATGGCGTGGACCCTGGGTAGCCCGGTGCACAGCGACGCGCACGATATGTCCTGGGCCATGGCAGGAAATGATTTCGCCTTCGGCGGCTGGTGGTTCCTCTACGTCGCCAGGCCGATCTTCGTCGTCCTGCTGCTCGGCTGGCTGTGGCGCATCGTCCTGGTCATCGTGCTCTTCAGCCGGTTGGCACGGCTCAACCTGTCGTTGGTGCCAACCCATCCCGATCGCAACGGCGGCCTCGGTTTCGTCAAAAAGCTCCCGACGGCGGTCTTCCTCGTCACGCTGGCTGTATCCTCCGTCCTCGCCTCGAGCTGGATGCACGACGTGGTCTACCACGAGCAGACGCTGGTTGCGCTCAAGCTGCCTTTCCTGACCTTTGTCCTCCTGTGGAGCGCCTTGATACTTTCGCCGCTATTCATGTTCGCGCCACGCATCGTTGCCATGAAGCGCAAGGCGCTGCTCGATTACGGCGCGTTGATCGGCGAGCATGGCCGGCTGGTACATCGGCGCTGGATCCTCGGCAAGCCGGTGGCGGAGAACCCGCTGCTCGCGGCACCGGAACTCGGGCCGGTCGCCGATACCGTGGCGCTCTACGAGGCAGTTGAAAAAACCAGCCCGTTGCCGGTTGGCAAGAGTACCGTGATGATGGTGCTCTTGCCAATCATCCTGCCCATGCTGCTCGTGGTCGCCCAGCGGGTGCCGATCGGCGACGTGTTGGTCAAGCTGCTCAAGACGGTGATCTGACCTCGCTGGTTTCCCGCTAACTGAAGCCCCGTAGTAAAGGCATGGTGCTCAACGCACCGGGGCGAAGATGGTCTTTCAGTCGTCTTTAATGCTCACCACTGGCCGCCCTTGCCAGGGTGGCGAATCGTTCGCGCATCGCATCCTCAGAGGGATGGTTCAGGCAGAACTGGAGCAGGAAGTTGAGGTACGGTAACAGCGCAGACGACTTAGGAGTGACCGATGGCGTTGAAAGGCGCCTTGAAATCGGTGCCTTCGCAGTCCACCGTCTGTTTTTAGACCGTCTCGTAGCCAGCTACCATCGGGAAGCCGTAGATGAGGCTTCGCGGGTGATCGAGTGCGCTGTCGGCGTCTGTGCGCTCGCCTGCTTTCACATGTTGTTCCTGGATGGGGTTTACATTGAGGACAAATATGGGGATTCCCGGTTTCGCCGGGTTAAAGCCCCAACCAGTGATGAACTGTCCAGGTTAACGCATACCGTCGCTCACCGTGTCGGCGGTGGCAGGGATTGCTACGCCCAGACGTCGGAATTGTCGTGACATCGATGGGTGAAGAGATAGATTCCAGCCTTCAACAGGCCCTTCAACAGGCAAATAGCGCGACAATTCGCTGAAAGCCAGGCCATATATTGATGAAAAGTGCGTTCCGATATATTCCCGATATATTCGGGGTTCTTGCAATATGACTTTAGTGCTACCTATACTCCTACCTATACTCTAACGTCGAGGGACCCGCCATGCAAAACCGTGTTCTTGTGATCCTGGCCTGTGCATCCATGGCACTGGCCCCGTTCGGCGCACGCGCGGAAAAGACCGACCCCGCCGACGCAGCGTCGGCGCCGTCGTGGAGCAGTCCGTCCCTGCGCAGCGATACCGCCGTCGGGCCAAACGGCGCGGTCACCACGCGCGCCGCGCTGCTCGCCAATGACAAGTGGGGCATCGGCGACACCAAGCGAGTCGAACAGGTCTCCGACGGCGTGTACGCTATGCGCGGCT
>JBFZEL010000134.1:0-3505 GCA_041306925.1 Lysobacterales bacterium | reverse complement strand
CGAAGTTCACGCCGGATGTATTTAGCGCCAATGTCAAGAACCCCGACCTGACCGAATTGCTGGTGCATGAACAAGGTGTCAATGCACCGGGCCTGGAAAAACTCTTCAAGGCAACCCGGGTGCATGACCCGAAGGACCTGGATGCAGCACGCGCCCTGGCGCAGCGCAAGGACATGCTCCGCCTGGGTATCTTTTTCCGCGATGACAGTTTCCCCGTCTACGATGAAGTCCGTGCGGTCCCTCCCGTGACCCCGGAAGAAAAGATCCAAAGACTTGAAAAGGAGTTTGACCGCTATGCAGTCTGAAGAACAAAAAGCCTGCGCCCTGGGTGCCGTGCGTTCACGCATAGACCAGTTTCATGCCGCCCTGACCGTTACCTACGAACAGGTGCGTGGTCTGCTGGCCGGCACCGGCGATGCCGAGGCTGACCGGTCTGAGGCGCTCGGCTTCTTTGCCAGGGGCAAGGTCAACCTGGAACGCTTCAATGCTTTTGCGCCGACGGCCAGGCGTATTGAAGCGCAAGCCGAAGCGCCTGTGCGCGCAGCGCTGGAAGTGCTGGGTTCGCTGCTGGCCGAGGGTGATAACCTGTTTATCCTCAACATTGAGGAAGGCCGCGGACTCGGACACTCGCTGGGTTTGAGACTTGCTCACATCGGGCGTGCGTTTGCGGCAGCCCGGATAGTCGAACTGGCGAAAAATGGCGCCTACAAGGAAGACAAGCACGCGGAGAGCCTGCTGAGGTTCCCGTACGCGACGTGGAACAGTGCGGAACGGGCCGTGGCCCCTGCCCTCGTGGTCAGTGTTTCCGGCGCAGACTTCAAACCGTCATCGATCGTGCCATTGCTCGACACCAATATGAAGATTGTTTTCCTGGTCAGCGGCGACGCACCTGCGGCGGCCCTGGCGCGGGTCATTTCACCACGGGTGTTTGTCCAGCAGATCACCGCTGAAGCGGACCTTAAAGCCTTTACTGCCTACAAGGGAATCGCGGTTGCCGCGTTCCTGCCGGATACCGCGGTCAGCTTCATGCACGATCCTGCCTCGGGCTCTACCACCTATGAACGTTTTGTTGCCATCACCTTTCCAAAGGAGGTCCGGAAACGTTCCATCGGCGGGATCAGCCCAGCGCAGCAGGCGGAGGATTACACCCTGCTGGAATCCCTGTCGGTACCCCCGGAAATTGCGGGTGAAGCGGCCTCGGATCCTGCCGGCAAGCTTTCCGCCTGGCTGCTGAGCCAGGCCAACCTGGCCGGATTGTCCGCCTGACAACGGGGTCTGATCGATGACCGGAAACCCCATAGTGGATTCAGCCCTGGTGCTCGGCGGACTGGGTCTCTTCTTCGGCTTCCTGATCGCGTTAGCCAACAGGAAGTTCTACGTCTGGGAAGACCCGCGGATCGGCGAGGTGGAGCAGTTGCTGCCAAACTCCAACTGCGGCGCCTGCGGCCAACCCGGTTGCCGTGCCTTTGCCGAAGGACTGGTCGTCGGCAGGCTGCAGCCTTCAGGCTGCACGGTGATGGGACCGGACGCCATCAGCGACGTTGCCAGTTACCTGGGGGTTGACACCGGTACGGCTAGCAAACGCGTGGCCCGCCTGCTCTGCGCAGGCGGCAAGAACGAGGCAGTGCGCAATTCGGATTACGCCGGTCTCGAAACCTGCAAGGCCGCGGCGGCGGTGGCAGGTGGCGGCAAGGCCTGTCATTGGGGTTGCCTGGGTCTTGGTGATTGTGAAAGGGTCTGCCTGCTCGACGCCATCTTCATGAACGATGACCTGCTGCCGGTGGTGCTGCCCGAACGCTGCACCGCCTGCAATGATTGTGTCGTCGCCTGTCCCAAGGATTTATTTGTGCTGATGCCAATTGAGCAGAAGCTGATTGTACAATGCAAAAATTTGCTTAAAGGCGATGCCGCGGAAGACCTCTGCAGCGTCGCCTGTAACACCTGCAACCGTTGTGTTGCCGATGCGGAGCCCGGCGTGATTGAGATCATCAACAACCTGGCTGTTATCAATTATGAAAAGAACGCGCTGACCAGCCCGAAAGCGATTTCACGCTGCCCCACCGGGGCCATCGTGTGGGTCGAAGGCCAGCAGTTCAAAGAAAGCCTGGTTGAACTGGAGAAAAGAGTCGTATGAGTCAGTTAATGAAACAGTCTGAAAATCCCGTGGCAAAGTATCCCGGGGTGTTCAAAACCGACGACGGCAGTGCCGCCGTGGTCACGATGGAAACCAACGCCAGCGAAGCGGCCGGCGCTTACCCGATAACACCCTCCACGCAAATGGGTGAAGGCTGGGCCATGGCGGTGGCGCGAGGCAAAAAGAACGTCAATGGCCGTCAGCTGATTTTCTTCGAACCCGAAGGCGAACACGCCGCCGCGGGCGTGACCGCCGGCATGAGCATGGTCGGCCTGCGCTCAACCAACTTCTCCAGTGGCCAGGGTATCGCTTATATGCACGAGTCGCTTTACGCGGCAGTCGGCAAGCGCCTGACCTATGTACTTAATATGGCCTGCCGTGCCATGACCAAGCATGCGCTCAATGTCCACGCCGGTCATGATGACTATCATTGCGTTGATGACACCGGGTTTTTTCAGTTATTCGCCAAGGACGTGCAAAGTGTCGCCGATCTGAACCTGATCGCGCACCGGGTTGCAGAACTCTCGTTGAACCCCGGAATCTGCGCACAGGACGGCTTCCTGACCAGCCACGTCATCGAGTCATATTTTGAGCCCGAGCAAGCACTGATAAAAGAGTATCTCGGTGACCCGGCAGACATCATCGACTCACCCACAGGCGCACAACGCGCCGTGTTCGGTAACCAACGGCGACGGATACCGGAACTGTATAATTTTGATTACCCGGCGATGCTGGGCACCGTGCAGAACCAGGAGGCGTACGCACAGGGTGTGGCTGCCCAGCGCCCCTTCTATTTTGATCACATACAACCGTTGACCGACCAGGCCATGGCGGAGTATGCCGCACTCACCGGTCGTGAATACCGGCGCGTGCTGGGCTACAGGCTGGAAGACGCCGACTACGTCATCCTCGGCCAGGGCTCGGTGATCTGTAATGCCGAGGTCGTCGCAGACTACCTGCGCAAGACACGCGGCATCAAGGTGGGCGTGGTCGACATGGTCATGTTCCGGCCGTTTCCGGCTGACCTGGTTTCCCATATGCTGGCGGGTAAAAAGGGCGTGGTCGTCATGGAACGCACCGATCAGCCGCTGGCGGTCGAATTGCCGATGATACGGGAAGTCCGCGCGGCGCTGGCGCAGGCGGTCGAAAATGGCCGCGCCAGCAAAGACAGGAACGCGCCTGTACCATTCGCGGGACTGGCGGCACTGCAGCCCGGCCAGATTCCTGATCTGTACTCGGCCTGCTTCGGCATGGGCAGCCGCGACCTGCAACCCGGCGACCTCGTGGCAGCCATCAACAACATGCTCGAAGGTGGTCGTAAACAACGTCAGTTCTACCTCGGTTTCGATTTTATCCAGAAGGATACCCGGC
>JBFZEL010000133.1:0-4158 GCA_041306925.1 Lysobacterales bacterium | reverse complement strand
TCCCACGACACAGGGATGTGACGCCAAATCAGCGGCGTCAAGCCGTTGATTTGCAAGGCAGTCGAAAATGACACTTTTCGGCTGCCGCGCTCTGATAATGCCAGGATGGCATTAATCAGAGCTTCCTTAGTTTCTTACGAAGCGGAACACAAACTGGTCGGTCTTGCCGCGTACCGCTGGGTCGAATACGGTCAGCGTATGATCATCTTCGCTGTTACTCAGAAACCCGGCCTCGGCATCAAGCCTGAAACACGAATTCGCAAAACTGTCCCTGACCGCCTGGGGGTCAATCCGGTGCAGGGTTTTGGCGACCTCGGCGGTATCGCCGCCGCCGTTGGCGACGTGGTCAATCAATCCCAGCACCGCTCCCGGCTTCATCGCGCGGCAAAGCTTGTCCAGTAACAATTTTTCGTCGATAGCCAGCCAACCGTTTTCCGGGTCAGCAAACATGAAGTCGTGCCACGTCAGCACCATGATGGTGGCGTCGAGGGAATTATCTTCAAGCTCGAGATCATCGGCTTCGGTGACAATCGTCTGCGTATTGGCCAGGCGGCCATCGCGGTAGCGTATTGTGTAGATTTCACCGGCAAAGGGAATATACGCCGCATTGGTATGGGCGATCACCTTGCCGTTTTCAGCGACAATCGAATTGAGCAGCTCGGTGTAATAACCGCCGCCTGAAAACAAGTCAAGCACCGTCATGCCCGGCCTGATGTTGAAAAAAGTGAGTACCTGGTCAGGTTTCCGCTGGGCGTCGCTGGCAATATCCACGAGAGGCCGCTGCGGATTCGACACGGCTGCCGCTACGGCATCACTGACACTATTTCCGCCACTGTTTCCGCAAGGTGAAAACAGAAAAAGGCTAAACATCAAAGCTGGGCAACTCATCACCGACTCCCTGACTGGTCCAGGCTGCTTCAGCATAGTGGCTGATGTCCGCAAGCACTAGCCCGGTTACGACAGCCGGTTATCCGGCTGCGACGAAATTTGCCCGGGCCGGGGAAACCGGTCCACCGATGCCTGGCTTGCGGCAGTCCTGTGCCGCGGACAGCAGCGGTGCCTTCCAATAGCGCGGAAGGGCAAATAGTTATTGCAAAATAAAATGGAAACCCTTAGATTCAACGCCCTTATTTTTTTTCGTCGCAACAGGGTCTTAGAGAGTCTGATGATTGCAGCCATTAAACAATTTGCCAGCCGTTATATCCGACGAATACAGCGTCCCGGGATTCAGCATGCCGGCTGGGTAGCTGTAGATCTCTGAGCAAGACAAGATGATTTAATTAAAGAACCCAGCTAGCCGCTGGGTTTTTTTGTTTGGGACCGGAAAATTTCAGGTGAAACCAGGGAGATTTTGCAGTGAAACATTTTTTGACAACCAGTGATTGGTCCCGCGAGGACCTCGAGTCCCTGCTGCAATCGGCCGCAGCCTTAAAGAAAAATCCCATCAATTCCAGGCTGAAGGGCCGCTCGATCGCCTTGCTGTTTCTGAATCCGTCGATGCGCACCCGGACTTCTTTCGATCTGGGTATGCAGCAGATGGGCGGCATCGCCATCGTATTGCAACCGGGCAAGGACGCCTGGGGTATCGAGTTCAATACTGGCGCGGTCATGGAAGGTGATGCCGAAGAGCACATCGCTGAAGCGGCAGGCGTGTTGTCCCGTTATTGCGACCTGATCGGCCTGCGCGCGTTTCCTTCGTTTATTGACTGGTCAAAGGACCGCGAGGACTACGTGATCAAATCGCTGGCCAGGTACTCGTCGGTGCCGGTCATCAACATGGAAACCATCGTCCATCCATGCCAGGAACTGGCGATGATGCTGGCCCTTAAAGAAAGAATGGGCAACGTGGCAAAACGCAAGATGGTACTGACCTGGACCTGGCACCCAAGACCCCTGAATACCGCCGTGGCCAACTCTGCGCTGTTGATCGGCACAAAGTTTGGCATGGATGTAACCCTGTTGTGTCCCGAACCGGATTACCTGCTGGATCCGCAGTTCATGGACCAGGCGCGTGCCAATGCGACCGAAAGCGGTGGGTCGCTCAAGGTCAGCCACGATATCGAGTCGGCCTATGCGGGCGCGGATTTTGTCTACGCCAAGAGCTGGGGCGCGCTGCCTTACTACGGCAGACCCCAGGATGAATACGCACTGCGCAAGAACTACCGCCACTTTATCGTCAGCGAAGATAAGATGGCGCTGACCAATAACGGCCTGTTCAGCCATTGCCTGCCGTTGAGACGCAACGTCAAGGCCACCGACGGCGTGATGGACGCGCCGTACTGCCTGGCGCTGGACGAGGCGGAGAACCGTTTACATGTGCAGAAAGCCCTGATGATGAATTTGCTGGGAGCAGATCAATGAATACGGACACAAAAACACCCATCGTACTGGCGTTCTCCGGTGGACTCGATACCAGCTACTGTGTGCTTGAGTTGAAGGCGCAGGGCTATGCCGTGCACACGGTGTTCGTGGACACCGGTGGACTCACCAATGATGAACTCAAGTGGATCGAAGAGCGGGCGCTGTCACTCGGCGCGGTCAAGCATCACCGCGTGGATGCCAGCCAGCTCATCTGGGAAGAGTTCGTGGTGCCGCTGGTGTGGAGCCAGGCCCGCATGCTTGGGGAATACCCGATGTTGTGTTCCGACCGTTACCTGATCGTCAGGCTGAGCCTGGCTGTATGTGAGCAGTTGGGGACACGGCATTTTGCCCACGGCTGCACCGGCATGGGTAATGACCAGCTGCGTTTTGACCAGACCGTTCGCAGCCTGGGTGATTATGTCATTCACGCACCGGTCAGGGACCTGCAGAAGCAGCCAGGCAATATCCGTGAAATCGAGATCGGTATCCTGCAAGCTGCCGGTGTATCGATACCGGTTAAAACCGGCAAGTATTCGATCAATGAAAACCTGCTGGGCGTCACCATTTCCGGCAGTGAAATCGATCAGTTCAAATCACCGGGCGTCGAAACCTGGCATCTGAGCCGGCCACGCGATGAATGGCCCTCGGAACTGCTGCGCGTTTCCATCCGGTTCGAAAAAGGCACGGCGGTGGCCGTCAACGGCCAGCCGATGTCCGGACCGGATATCCTCAAGCTTTTGAACAGGCAGTTCGGCCGGTATGGCGTTGGACGGCATATCTATACCGGTGATGTCACCATTGGCCTGAAAGGCCGCATCGTTTTTGAATGCCCTGGTATCGACGCCCTGCTGACGGCTCACCAGGCGTTGGAGGATTGTGTCAATACCCGTTTCCAGAACCAGTTCCGTCACCAGGTTGCGCAACGCTGGGCGGAACTGGTCTACAGTGGTTTCTTCTACGAGCCTCACAAGAACGACCTGCAGGCCTACCTGGCCAGTTCCCAGTCATTCGTGACCGGCACGGTAACGCTTGAAACCACGGGCGGGTCGCTGCACGCCGTGGCGGTTGAGTCCGATTACATCGTGCGCGACCCCAATGCCGTCTACGCGCAGAGCTGCAACTGGTCACCGACCGAGGCAGAAGGGTTTATCAAGCTGATCGGGCAAAGCTCGACGACCGCGTTGCGGGTCAGGAATAGAACCTGATGTCCGTGGCCGGCGTACTGAGCTACCTCGACAACCTGGTCGGATTCGATACGCAGAACCCGCCGCGGGTCCTGAGTGCGGACGCGCCCATATTCAGCTGGCTCAGCAGTGTCCTCGGACCGGGGTTCAAAATTGAGCTGACCGATCATGGTCTGGGCAGGGTCAGCTTGCTGGCGGTGCGTGGCAAACCGGACCTGTTGTTTAACGTGCACCTCGATACGGTTCCCGTGCTCGCAGGATCAAGGTTTCCTGCGCTTGAATTGACCACCGAAAATGGCCGCGTGTACGGCCGCGGAAGCTGCGATATCAAGGGTGCGGCAGCGTGCCTGCTGGAGGTTGCAGGTATCACAGATCAACCCATGGCGCTGTTGTTCACCACCGACGAGGAAGGCGCCAACGGTGTTTGTGTCGATGAGTTCGTGCGTTCTGCGCAATGCCGGGCTTTCAAGCAGGTCGTGGTAGCTGAACCAACGGACTGCCTGGCCGTTTTGAGCCACCGTGGTTACCTCTCGGTCAAGGGTCAGTTTGCCGGTGTGCCAGGCCACTCGTCCGAGCAGCGTGCGTTGGCGGATAACGCGCTGCACAAGCTTTG
>JBFZEL010000132.1:0-2781 GCA_041306925.1 Lysobacterales bacterium | reverse complement strand
AGCCGGAGGCTCAAATCGGCGCGACCCGGAACGATTCCGGAAATCAATCAAAGGAACCTCTGATTAATTCAGAGGGTCCCGCGACACATGGATGTGTCGCCAAATCAGCGGCGCTAAGCCGTTGATTTGTAAGGCAGTCGAAAATCACACTTTTCGGCTGCCGTGCTCTGATAATGCCAGGATGGCATTAATCAGAGCTTCCTTAAGTGACACCCGGCCCGGGCCAGCAGTGCTTCCGTCGCTTCAACATCACGTCTGCCCGCGGCGCTTGCCTGCCGCCCACTGTGACGCCGCCAGTATGCCCCGCAGGATATTGAGTTCATTCTGATCGGGACGGGCGCGGTTGAATAACCTGCGCATACGGGCCATCAGGCGTTTCGGCTGCTCCGGGTTCATGAAACCGATATCCAGCAGGGTCTGCTCGAGGTGGACATAAAACATTTCCATCTGCCCGGCGTCCACCGGTTCCCAGTCCGATGGCGGCAGCACGGCGCCGGCCCCGCCGATCACTGCCATGCGCAGTTCGTAGGCCATCACCTGCACGGCCTGGGCGAGGTTCAGGGAACCGTAATCCGGGTTGGTGTCGATGTGCACCAGTAGGTGGCAACGCTGTATTTCGTCGTTGGTAAGACCGGCGCGCTCCTGGCCGAACAGGATTGCGACATCCTGTCCCTGGTGTTCCGCCAGGATGCTGTGCGCGGCTGAGCGCATATCCATCTGCGGCATCGGCAGGCTGCGCAACCTCGCACTGGTGCCTAGCACCAGCGTGCAACCTGCGAGCGCCGATTCCAGTGAAGCGTGGATGACCGCCCGTTGCAGCAGGTCGTCGGCACCCGAAGCCATCGCGGTGGCCTCGGCGCTCGGGAAAATTTTTGGCTGGACCAGGTGCAGGTTGGCCAGGCCCATGACCTTCATGGCCCTGGCCGTGGCGCCTATGTTGCCGGGATGGGTGGTATTGAGCAGGACAATGCGAATATGTGACAAACGTGCTGCCACCTGTGTCTCGCTTCTGGTATCCTGTGCCGCCTTCGGTTGCATAGAAGTCATACTCATTTAAGGTTTTTTAACCATGGCCCATCCATTACTCAACATCGCCATCAATGCTGCCCACATCGCCGCTGACCTGATGCGTCAGGAGTTCCCGAAAGTGGCCAGCATCCCCGTGACCCAGAAGGCACGGCATGACTACGTCACCGAAATCGACAGGTCCAGCGAAGCCCAAATTGTACGTGAAATCAGGCGTTATCACCCGGATCACGCGTTTCTCGGCGAGGAAGGCGGCGCACAGGGCGAGAGCGATCATGTCTGGATCATCGACCCACTCGACGGCACCAGCAACTACCTGCACGGCATGCCGCACTTTGGCATCTCCATCGCCCTGCAAGTCAAGGGCCGCACCGAACACGCGGTGGTCTATGATGTCATGCGTGACGAGATGTTCAGCGCCAGTCGCGGCAACGGCGCGCACCTTAATAACACCCGCATCAGGGTTTCGGCCCGCACCTCGCTGGAAGCCGCGGTGATCGCCACGGCATTCCCGTTCCGCCAGCGTGGCATGATGAGTGTGTACACCGGGATTTTCAGCGATGTGTTCAAAAAGATCGAGGACATCCGGCGCAATGGCGTCGCATCACTGGATCTCGCCTGGGTGGCCGCCGGACGGATGGACGCGTACTTTGAAATCGGTCTGAAACCCTGGGACGTCGCAGCCGGCGCCCTGCTGGTCAGGGAGGCCGGTGGTGTGGTGACGGATTTCGAGGGCAACGATGCCGTTGAAAAATCGCATTCGCTCCTCGCTGCGCCCTACAAGCTGATGACACCGTTACGTAAAATCATTGAACCGCGTTGGGCCAAAGCTAAAAAATAGGTATCGGCGTGGAGCGTGTGAGTGAGGAGTGCGCCCGTGCCGGGTGTACAAAAAAATCCCGGTCGATGCCGGGATTTTTTTGAACTTGTTTGTGCAATTTAGTTAATGGTCAGGGGTCAGGGCCTGACATCGACAGCGGTAGCACCTTCTTTTTCTACCTTTAACAGGTCACGTTTGCTTACCCCAAGGTACAGCAGTATGGTACTGGCGACATAAATCGAGGAATAGGTCCCCACCACCACGCCGATAATGAGTGTAAACGCAAACGCATGGATGATCTGGCCGCCAAACACATACAGCGCCCCCAGCGTCAGCAGCGTGGTCAGTGACATCATCAAGGTGCGTGCCAGGGTCTGGTTGATCGACGCATTGACGACATTATGTGGCTGTGATTTGAGCATGCGCGGGAAATTTTCACGAATCCGGTCAAAAACAACGATCGTGTCATTGAGGGAGTAGCCGATCACCGCCAATATGGCAGCCACCACCGTCAGGTCGAACTCAACCTGAAATAGCGACACGAAACCCATGCACATGATGACGTCGTGGATCGTGGCGACGACCGCACCGACCGAAAAGCGCCACTGGAACCGGAACATTACGTATATAAAGATACCGACCAAAGAATAGAGGACCGCCAAGATGCCCTGCTCGGTCAGATCATCACCCACCTGCGGGCCGACGAACTCGACCCGGCGCACGGTAATTTCTCCCTCAACACCCTGTTGCAGGGCCGTGAGCACCAGTGTCGAGATATCGGCATTGCTCTCTTCCTCGCTGCGGGGTGGAATACGCACCACGATGTCAGATGCTGTACCAAAGGTCTGAACCACGGCGTCCGGCATGCCGGCCGACGCCAGGTTGCCACGCACGTCAGCTATGGCAGGGGCAGAAGGGTAACTCACTTCGATGAG
>JBFZEL010000131.1:0-5560 GCA_041306925.1 Lysobacterales bacterium | reverse complement strand
GCCCAGAGTCAGCAACGAGGAAATGCGTGCCCTGCTGACGGCGCTACAGGAAAAAGTTCGTGCGGAACAGGTTGAACAGTTCAAGTAATTGTCCGAAGAAAACCAGGCTGCGAGTGATGCTTTTCTCGCGGCTAACAAGAATAAAACCGGAATTTTCACGATTCCCAGCGTTTTTCAATAACGTATTATCGAAGAAGGTGCGGGCGCCCGTCCCCGGCTCGAGAGCAGGGTAACGGTACATTACCGTGGATCGAAGCTGGATGGTCGTGAATTCGACAGTTCATTTGCCCGCGGAACACCGGAAGAATTTACCGTCAATGCTGTTCTGAAAGGTTGGCAGGAAGTGTTGCCACTGATGAAAGTAGGCTCCACCTGGCAGGTTTTTGTCCCGCCGGAATTGGCCTTCGGCGTCCGCGGCAACCCGCCGGTGGGTCCGAACGAAGCGTTGATGTTTGACCTTAAACTGGTTGAAATACTGAAATAGAAGTTTTAAGACCGGGTGGCACAGCCACCCGGTTTTTTTATCCCCGGCTTGAGCGCCACTATCTCCCTGTTCCGCTCAGATACTGCTTTGTGCAGGGCCGGATGATAATTACCAGGTCTTGATACCATGTCGCGATATGCCATCTGAATTGCACAATTTGCTGTTGAAGGCTGTTTCGCCTTTTGAGAAGGGCGTATCCGCGCTTAAGTTAAACGCGCTGCGAAGCGCATCCGCCGGCCAGACCAGGCCAAATCGCACCGCCGCTGTACTGGTACCCGTGCTGGACAAGGCAGAACCGGAAATACTGTTGACCGTTCGGGCGGAACACTTGATTCAGCATCCCGGGCAGGTCAGCTTTCCCGGAGGGTCGGTTGACCGGAATGACAGAACGGCCGTCACTACGGCATTGCGTGAGGCGCAGGAAGAAATTGGCCTCGATTACTCCATGGTGTCCCCGCTGGGTTTTCTCGACCGTCTGGACACAATCTCCGATTACAGGGTGTTGCCGGTTGTCGGACTTGTCCAGCCCGGCTTTGTCTGGAAACCGGACCTGCGCGAAGTATCTGAAGTCTTTACTATCCCATTGAGATTGGCGGTCGATAGCAGGGCGTACTCCCACCAGGAAATCAGCCGGGACGGGAAGAATATCGTGATCTCCACTTTGTATTGGCAGGGCCATAAAATATGGGGAATCACGGCGACCATTCTGTTGAATCTTGGCAGTCGCATGGAAAATGCAAACAGTGGGACAGCCGGGCCCGGTCATAAGTCATCGCAAGAATCGGGCTGACGGAATTTCATGAGCCATAAAATATTGCTGTCCGCGCAAGAGTTACAGGCGGGGCTCGTCAGCAGTAACTATTTGATATTTGACTGCAGGTTTGTGCTCAGCGCCCCGGATTCCGGATACAGGGACTACCTGGAAGCGCATATCCCCGGCGCGGTATACGCGCATCTGGATGACGATCTTTCAGGTCCCGTGACCCCGTTCAGCGGTCGTCATCCCTTACCCGGGGCGCAAGAGTTTGCCGCATTCCTGGCCCGTTCCGGTTGGCAACCCGGCACCAGGCTGGTCGCCTATGACCACGCGGATGGGTCTATCGCGGCTCGCTTGTGGTGGTTGATGAAGTATTTTGGTCATGATTGCGCCGCTTTGCTGGATGGCGGTTTCCGGGCCTGGCAATCCGCCGGCTATGAACAGCAAAGCGGTCAGTTGACCGCGCGCAGAGCAGAGCCCGTCGATCTCAGGACGAACGCGGGTCTGGTGGTATCGACGTCTGAGATTCTCGCTGGCCTGGGCCAGGACGACAGGGTTTTGACGGATGTCCGTGCCGGTGAACGATTCCGCGGAGAATTCGAGCCGATTGATCCGGTGGCTGGGCATGTTCCGGGTGCCGTCAATTATCCATTGCAGTTGAACCTCACTGCAGCAGGCAGGTTCAAAACGGCGGAGGAAATTCGCGCGGGACTGCTGAAGCTGGCAGGCAATCACCGCGCCAGGGACATCGTGTACATGTGCGGCTCAGGTGTTACCGCCTGTCACGCCATTTTTGCCGGTGAACTGGCCGGCCTGGAACAGTCCAGGCTGTATGCGGGTTCCTGGAGTGAGTGGATTCGGGACCGGTCGAGGCCGGTGGAGCCAAAGGCAGGTTAACCCGGATCGTTGCTGTTTTGTGCTTCGCGCATGACGGGCTCAAGCTGTTTTTTTCTGCACCGTTTTGTAGCGGTCAAAAAGTTTTGCAAGAAACTGACCGGTATGTGAACCACTGACGCTGGCGAGTTGCTCGGGTGTCCCGGTTGCTATGATTTCACCACCGCGGTCGCCGCCCTCCGGACCCAGGTCAATGACCCAGTCAGCCGTTTTAATCACATCCAGGTTATGTTCGATGACCACCACCGTGTTGCCGTGATCGCGCAGGCGGTTCAACACATGCAGCAATTGCTTGATGTCATGGAAATGCAGTCCGGTCGTGGGCTCATCGAGTATGTACAGCGTCTGCCCGGTATCGCGTTTGGACAATTCCTTGGCCAGCTTGATTCTTTGTGCCTCACCGCCGGACAGCGTCGTGGCGCTTTGACCCAGGGTGATATACGAAAGTCCGACTTCCATCAGTGTCTGTAATTTGCGCGCGACCGCGGGCACCGGTGCAAAAAACTCCAGGGCCGCTTCAACGGTCATCCCGAGTACCTCGTGGATATTCTTGCCCTTGTAATGTACGCCCAGGGATTCACGGTTGTAGCGTTTGCCGTGACACACGTCGCAGGGGACATAAATGTCAGGCAAAAAGTGCATTTCAACACGGATAAGGCCATCGCCCTGGCAGGCTTCGCAGCGCCCGCCCTTGACGTTAAAGCTGAACCTTCCGGGTTGGTAACCCCTCGCCCGCGCTTCCTGCGTGCCGGCAAAGAGATCGCGGATGGGTGTGAACAATCCGGTATAGGTCGCGGGGTTTGAACGTGGTGTGCGGCCGATAGGGGACTGGTCAATGTCGACGACCTTGTCGAAAAGCTGCAGGTTTTCCACCTTCTCGTAGGGTGCGGGCGGGGTGCTGGAATCGTAAAGTTCCTGTGCAGCCAGCCGGTGCAGGGTGTCGTTGATCAGGGTTGATTTGCCGGAACCGGAAACCCCGGTTATGCAGGTCAACAGGCCGGCCGGGATTTCCAGCGTGACGTTCTTGAGATTGTTGCCGGTGGCGCCGATCAGCCTGAAAACCCGTTGCGGATCGGCCTTGGTCCGTTTTGCAGGGATTTCAATTTTCAGTTTTCCCGAAAGATACTGCCCGGTCAGCGTCGCTTCACTCTTGACCAGATCTTCCGGTTTTCCACAGAAGACGACCTCGCCGCCGTGCACGCCGGCACCTGGTCCCATGTCTACAACGTAATCGGCCATGCGGATGGCCTCTTCATCATGTTCGACCACGATCACGGTGTTGCCAATGTCGCGCAACCGTAACAGGGTTGAAAGCAGGCGTTCGTTGTCCCGCTGATGAAGACCGATGGAAGGTTCGTCAAGAATATACATCACGCCGACCAGGCCGGCTCCAATCTGGCTCGCGAGCCGGATGCGTTGTGCCTCACCGCCGGACAGGGTGCTGGCCTTGCGGTCAAGGGTCAGGTAGTCCAGGCCGACGTTGACCAGGAACTGGAGACGCAGACGCACCTCCTTGACAATTTTTTCCGCAATTGCCCCTTTGCGTCCTGCCAGTGCGAGTTTGTCAAAAAACTGCAGGCAGCGCAAAATTGGCCAGGCGGCAACGGTCGGTAAATTGACGTCCGCCACGTATACGTGCCTCGCCTGCCGGTTCAGACGCTGCCCCTGGCAATCAGGGCAAGGTTTCTGTGATATGTATTTGGATAATTCTTCGCGGACTATATTTGCGTCAGTTTCGCGGAATCTTTTCTCGAGATTGGGGATCACCCCGGCAAATGGGTGTCGCCGTTTTTGCGTGCCGCGCTCGCCGAAATAGGTGAACTCGATGATCTCGTCACCACTGCCGAACAGGATAATGTTCTGGTGTTTTTCGGACAATTCCTCGAACGGCGCCTCGATGTCGAAGCCATAATGTGCCGCAAGCGCCTTGATGATCTGGAAGTAATAGGCATTGCGGCGGTCCCAGCCACGCACGGCCCCGCCGGCCAGGCTCAACTGCGGGTTGCTGACGACGCGCTCCGGGTCGAAAAACTGTGCCATGCCAAGCCCGTCGCAACTTGGACAGGCGCCATTCGGGTTGTTGAATGAGAACATGCGCGGTTCGATTTCCTGCAGGCTGTAATCACAGTGGAGACAGGAGTAACGCGAACTCATCAGCATTTCCGCGGGGACTGCAGTTGCATCGCCCTGCGGGGTCTGTTCTGCAAATTCAGCGCCGGTGGCTCCACTGGCATCACCCCCGCTATTCTCCAACGGGGATAACAGCGCCAGTCCGTCGGACAGGAGCAATGCCGTTTCAAAAGATTCAGCGAGGCGCTGTTTGAGATCAGGACGCACCCTGAACCTGTCGATGACAACTTCAATGGTGTGATTGCGGCGTAATTCCAGTGCCGGCACTTCATTGACCGGGTAAACGACGCCATCCACACGGACACGAACGTATCCCTGGGCACGCAATTCGTCGAACAACTGTGCGTGCTCACCTTTCCGGTCGCGGACCACCGGCGCCAGCAGCATCAGTTTTGTGCCTTCCGGCAGCGCCATCACCTGGTCAACCATCTGGCTGATGGTCTGGGCCTCAAGCGGCTGACCATGATCGGGACAGCACGGAGTTCCCACGCGCGCCCACAGGAGGCGCAGGTAGTCATAAATCTCCGTAATCGTGCCCACCGTCGAGCGCGGATTGTGGGAAGTTGATTTCTGCTCGATCGAAATGGCGGGTGAAAGCCCCTCGATGTGATCGACATCCGGTTTTTCCATGACGGACAGGAACTGCCTGGCGTAGGCGGACAATGATTCCACGTAGCGGCGCTGGCCTTCTGCGTAAATCGTGTCAAAGGCCAGTGACGACTTTCCTGAACCGGAGAGTCCAGTGACGACAATCAACTTGTCCCTGGGCAGGTCAAGGTCGATATTGGCCAGGTTGTGGGTGCGCGCGCCGCGTATCTTGATGGTTTTCATTGATGTTGCCAATACGATTTTCAACCGCTTACTATACCCTCCTTTTGCGCTGAAAGCAGACCTTATAAACCGGTGGATGTCAGGTCGGTCGCAAGGCAAGGCACCGATGGCTGCCATCCTGTTGTCGGTGCCGCTACCCGTGCAAACCGCTCGGTTCCGACTATAAACCAGGCACATCGATTGATAACAGCTACAAAGGTTGACCGGCCCCGTTAAAACGGATAATATTCTCGCCCTTTTCTAGGGCTATTTCGAACCCGGGGCAGTAAACCATGTATGCAGTATTCGCGACCGGTGGCAAGCAGTATCGTGCTGCCACCGGAGATATATTAAAAATTGAAAAGCTTGACGCTGAAAAAGGCACTTCGGTTGAACTCGACCAGGTGCTGATGGTGGGTGAAGGTGCAGACATAATGGTCGGATCTCCTTACCTGGAAGGCGGCAAGGTCACAGCCACGGTGGTC
>JBFZEL010000130.1:0-16833 GCA_041306925.1 Lysobacterales bacterium | reverse complement strand
AACGCGGCTTTGGTTATGTCAGCCCGTAGTACTTGGAATACCTGCAAATGGGCCATCACCTGTTCAAGGGTACCTGGCTGAGTTATTCCACACCGAAGCTGTTGCAACGGGGCAAGTCGACCACCGCGCTGTTCTCGCTGGTCGATAGCGGCATGCGCAAGATCGGCAAACGTTTCATCAAGGCCATGGGGCACGCTGAAGCCTCCATCGGCGACACGCTGCACATGCAGACGTTCACGATCATCCAGCCGGTCGACCTGATGGCGGACGGCCGTGCCAATATGTGTGACGGCTGCCCGGACATGACCGTGTACAACGGCCAGCTTTACTGGAGTTGTCGTCTCGAGGAGATCAAGAGCCACGGCTGCTTCATGCAGGCGGTGCCACGTGGCTGCGCGCAACCGCTCCAGCCGGAACTTTCTGACTGAGCACATAAACCCGGCAGATTGGCTGCAAAGCACCAACCGGTCCCTCTGAAACCGGCAGGCCGTTTATTTTTGTGCCAGCCAGCCAGTGATTGGTGTACGTCACTGTAGTACGATTCCGCCAATGACAGCCACAGCAATTGGTCCGGGCAATCCAGGTAACCGTTACCTGACCATTATTGCCGCGCTGCTGGCGATGATCGGGCCTTTCAGCATCGATGCCTACCTGCCTTCTTTCCCGGATATCGAGGCGGAGTTTGGCGTCAGCCGTGCTCTGCTTTCACAAAGCCTCGCGGTCTACCTGCTGGCATTCTCGATCTCGACGCTTTTCTGGGGACCCCTGGCGGACCGCTTCGGCCGCCGTCTGGTGATCCTCGTCAGCATGCTCCTGTACACACTCGGCTCCATCGGCTGCGCGCTGGCGGGCAGCGCCGAATCGTTCCTGCTGATGCGCGTGCTGCAGGGCCTGGCGGCCAGTGGCGGCTTCATCGCCGGACGCGCCATGATCCGCGATGCCCATGACGCCGAAGAGGCCCATCGCGCCATGGCACAGGTGATGTTGCTGTTCGCCCTGGCGCCGGCGGTGGCGCCCGTGCTGGGTGGCTGGCTGCATGACCAGTTCGGCTGGCGCAGCGTCTTCTGGTTTCTCACCGTCATGGGCTGCGCGCTGACCCTGATGGGTTTGTGCATCACCGAAACCCTGCCCAGGGAGCAGCGCCGTTCGCTGCATCCGGCCAGTGTCATGCGGGTCTATGCCGCTGCGATTCTCAACCGGCGATTCCTGTTTCTGATCCTGTGCCTGGCGTTGTCCTTTGGCGGTCTGTTCCTGTATATCGCGGGCGCCCCCACGGTCATCTACGATTTCCTCGGTCTTGGCAGTGACGACTTTGGCTGGCTGTTTGTGCCGATGGTGGCGGGTATGATGCTCGGCGCATCCATTTCGGGACGTCTGTCCCACCGCTGGCCAGCGCAGCGAACCATCAGCGCCGGCCTGTTGGTAATGACACTCGCGATTGTGTTCAACCTCGCGCTGGCAAATCGGGCGCCGGCCGGTATTTTTTCGCTGGTCGGACCGGTCGTGTTATACGTGATCGGGCTCGCCATCATGATGCCGGCGATAACGGTCATGGCGCTGGATTGTCTGCCAACCCACCTTGGCACGGCGGCCTCGATGCAGAGTTTTGTGCAGACCCTGGTCAATGCCGCCGTGGCCAGCATCATGGTGCCGTTTCTGCACGACCGCTGGTTGAATTTCGTGCTTGGCCAGTTGCTGTTCCTGTTGCTCGCAGCGGGTTTTTGGTACCGTCTCGGATCGCACCGGGAGAAATGAAATGGGCCCTGGCTTGCAACGACGACTGGGCGGGATCACAAAGGCGACCGGGCCGTTCCTGCTGGTTGCACTGGCTTACCTGTTTGTGGCCACGCGGGAAATCGAACTGCCGGGCATCTACATGGATGCGGTCAACCCCGACTACCTGGTCGCACGCTGGCTGAACCCGGACGCGCAATACATCCCCGCGTGGGTCGCGCCGGGCAATGACTTGCTCGGCCGCTATCCGCTGCTGGTCGGTCTGCAACACGGCTCGCTGCAACTCTGGCTGGGTGCGCCGCTGTTCTGGATTTTCGGCATGAGCGTAGTCGGGTTGCGGCTCACCCACGCGATGTTTGCGCTGGCGGCGCTGGCGGCGTGGTATGCCCTGCAGCGGCAGTCAGGGGTGTCGCGGACCTTGGCCGCGGCCTTTGGCATCGCGCTGGCAATCGACCCGTCATTCGTTTATGCCTTCCGGGACCAGTGCTATATCACCATGGCCCCGGTGACGCTGCTGCTGCTTGCCGTCAGCGCGCTTTTTCGTGCCCGCAACAGTCCCGGCAGGGCCGGAACCCGCTGGCTGGCGGCTGGCGGTCTGTGCGCCGGGCTCGCCTGCTGGGGCTATTTCGTTTACGTGTTTTTCGTACCCGCCCTGTTGCTCACAGCCGTGCTGCTGAGCGGTGAACAGCCGCAAAGACTGTCGCGTCCCTTACGCCTGCTGGTTTTCGGCAGTGGTCTCACGGCCGGCATGGCGCCCTACGCGGTGGGCTTCCTGCTGCTGGCGCGACACCTGGGCGGTTTCACGGAGGCCATCCAATATTACCTGGTGGCCCAACCCAATCTGGTGGACACCGGTGCCGGCGTGACGCTGAGCCAGCACCTCACCCATGCCTACGACATGCTTTATTCGGTCATGGTCAACACCTGGCACCACGCCATGATGTTCGGCGGCTGGGAGCCGACAGCGGAGACGGCATACAAGTTCTTCCTGCTGACGGGACTGCCGGTGCTGCTGTGGGTGCTGGCGGAATGGCGGCGCTGCGCCACACCCCTGCTGCGGGTGGTGGCGGGCTTGCAGGTATCATTCATATGCACGGCGATGGTCTTCGGCTTACGTACCAACGCGCACCACTACATGCCCATGCTGCCGCTCGCCTACGCGGGCCTGGCCGCAGGCTTTGCCGCGCTTTGGCCCTCCTTAAGCCAATGGCGCAAGCCGGCAGCCGTCGCCTCGGCAACCGTGATCCTCATCCTGCTGGCCATCAATATCACCGGCGCCTACAGGGAGATCGGCTACCTCAAGCGCACCGGTGGCATCGGCAACTTTTCCGACGCCATCAACCACCTCGGCAACGACCTGTATGCAGGTGACCACAACCGCCTGCTGGTGCTGCCCGATTGGGGTTTGTTCATGCCCACGGCCTTCCTGACCCGGGCGAGCATGGAAATGGCCGATCACGAGGACTACGAATTGGCGCGGCGCCGGTTATGCGAAGGCAAGGATGTCTCCGTCGCCCTGATCACCGGTGACCGTGCCGCACGCTTCCGGCAATGGCAGGACAAGCTTGACTGGACCGCCCCGCAGATACGCGGCTACCGCCAACGCGACGGCAAGCTGCTCTTTGAACTGGCGACCTTTTCAGCAGACGATTCCGGCGGACGTTGCCGCGTGATTCCATGACGGTTGTATGCCGGCGGCGCCCGTTTGCCCTGTCCCATTGGTTCCCGGGGTTGCCTTCTGGCATAATCCCCACGCGCTTTCCAAACCGGAGTTTCCGATGTCCACATTGATCGAACAGGCACATGCGAGGGAGTGGTTCTATGCCTACGACCTGCCGGACGGAAGCTCGACTTCAACCTATCACGATGCCGCGATCCACGCGATCCATGACACACGCTGGCAGATGCTGGAGTCCTACCTCGACCGGAACCTGGGAACTGACCGGAAAGGTTTATCGGCGCTGGACCTCGCTTCCCACCAGGGCTGGTTCGCGGTCAACATGGCGCGTGCCGGTTTCGCCCCTGTCGTCGGTGTCGACGCCCGCCGGTCGCACGTGGACGACGCCACCCTGATCTCACGTATTTACCAGATGGACCAGCTGAATTTCCGGCAGGGCGATATCCACGACCAGACACCAGAGCAAACGGGCCGCTTCGACGTGGTGCTGATGCTGGGTCTGCTCTACCACCTGGAAAACCCGGTCGGTGCGCTGCGCGTGTGCCGCAGCCTGTGCAAGAACCTCTGTATCATCGAAACGCAGATCGTGCCGGGCATGAGCGGTTTTGTCGATTACGGCAGTTACCGCTACGTGCGTCCGCTGAAAGGCAGTTTTGGCATCATCGACGAGATGGATGACACCCAGGGGCCCGAAGCCAGCGTCACCGGTATCTGCCTGGTGCCGAGTCTCGAGGCGCTGCTGTGGTTGCTGCAGAAAGTCGGGTTTTCACAGGCGCAGGTACTCGAACCGCCCGAGGATGCCTACGAACAACTGCGTCACCACAAACGCGTGATGGTCGCAGCGCACGTCTGAACGGTCAAAAATGAGAATCGCGGCACCGGAAATCACGCTGACCTGCCCGGAGGCCGAGGTCTACAACCGGCTGTTGACGCTGGATGACAAGCACATCCTTGAACTCGGTTGCGGCACGGCTGAAAAGACCCGCGACATCGCGACAACGGGTGCCAACCGCAGGCTTACAGCCCTGGAGGTCGATCCGATCGCCCACCGTAACAACCTGCAGTCCAACGTTCTGCCCAACGTGACATTTCTGCTGGCCGGCGCGCAGGATATCCCGCTGGAAGATGCATCGGTCGATATCGTGCTGATGTTCAAGTCTCTTCACCACGTACCGCTGGCATCGCTGGACAACGCGCTGGCCGAAATTGCGCGCGTGTTGAAACCGGCTGGATACGCGTATATATCCGAGCCAGTTTATGCGGGTGATTTCAACAAGATACTGAGTTTATTTAATGATGAAAAGGAGGTTCGCGAAGCGGCCTTCAATGCCATCAGGGCAGCGGTCGACAAAGACCTGTTGCGTCTCAACGATGAGATTTTTTTCAATACACCGCGGCGTTACCGGGATTTTGCCGAATTTGAAAACACCATCATCAACGCCACCTATAGCCACCACCAACTCGATGCCCGGCTGTACGCAAAGGTCAGGCAGGCGTTTAACCAACACATGGGTGACGATGGCGCGCTGTTCCTGACGCCGGTCCGGGTCGATCTTTTACAAAAGTAAAATAAATAGAAGCTACCCGACCCCGACCTAACCCGAACATTGCACCAGACGGAGTTGGCTAACCCGGCGCACCCAGCCACTCTTCATTCATGGCTGGCCGGCCCGCGAGTCAACTGCCAACGCCAGCCGAACCAGAACGGCAACCAGAACGGCAATCAGAACGATAGTCAGAACTGCTCTGCAGCCAGCGCCATCATGCTGGCGCTACCGGCCCTGACGGCGGCCAGACAAGCACCCGTACGTGGCAACAAATGCTCGAAATAAAATTGCGCGGTGGTCAACTTGGCGCGCAAAAATGCCTCATCGCCAGCCCCGGTATCCAGCATTTGCCTGGCCTTGTGCGCCGCCCGGCCCATGATCCAGCCACCGCACAGGTAGCCCATCAGCAGCATGAAATTGACACTGGCCGCGCCGACGGCATTACGGTCCCGCGAGCCGTTCTCGAGCAGCCAGGCGCGTGCCTCCGCAGCCCCGCCAACCGCCCGCTGCAGGGCCTCCGCCATCACCGCAAGGCTCGCAACCCCTGACATGGACTCAGCGCTGGCGCTTATCTCATCGAGCAGCACCTGCAGCGCTTCGCCTTTGTCACCGAGGGTTTTACGCCCGGCCAGGTCCAGCGCCTGGATGCCGGTGGTGCCCTCGTAGATGGTCATGATGCGCGCGTCGCGGTAAAACTGCGCGCTGCCGGTTTCCTCTATGTAGCCCATGCCACCGTGCACCTGGATGCCGAGATAGGTCACTTCCTGGGCCAGTTCAGTCAGCCAGCCCTTGACGATGGGCGTGTACAGACCGACCCGTGCGGCGTGTTTGCGTTGCGCATCGGGGTCCTTGGCATAATGCGCCCGGTCAGTCTCGAGACCGGCAACATAGGCCAGGCCGCGCATGGCTTCGGTCGCCGCGCGCATCAGCATCAGCATGCGCCGCACGTCCGGAAACTCGATGATCGGGTAGCGCGAGCCATCGCTGCGCGTGCCCTGCAGACGTTCCCTGGCAAACGCTGCGGCCTGCTGGTAGGAGCGCTCGGAGACGCTGAGACCCTGGATGCCGACCCCCTGGCGGGCCTCGTTCATCATCGTGAACATGGCCATCAGACCCTGGTTCGGCTGGCCCACGAGGTAGGCGACCGCGCCGCCGTTGTCGCCGAAATTCAGCGTGCAGGTCGGGCTGCCGTGGATACCCAGCTTGTGTTCGATACCGACGCAGTACACGTCATTGCGCTTGCCCGGACGGCCGTTTTCATCGAGCAGGAACTTCGGCACCAGGAACAGCGAGATACCTTTTACCCCGGCGGGCGCGTCCGGCAGACGGGCCAGCACAATGTGGATGATGTTCTCCGTCATCTGGTGATCGCCCCAGGTGATGTATATTTTCTGTCCGCTGAGCAGGTAATGGTCGCCCTGCGGCACCGCCCTGCAGGCCACCGCCGCCAGGTCGGAACCGGCCTGGGGTTCAGTGAGGCACATCGTTGCGGTCCAGTTGCCGCTGACCATGTCCGGCAGATACGTCCGCTTCAGTTCCTCCGTGCCGTGCGCCTGGAGCGCCTCGACCGCTCCGGTGGTCAGCAACGGGCACAGGAACAACGCGGTGCAACCGGAGTACCAGATCTCGGTCGTTACGGCCCCCAGCAACCTGGGCATGGCCTGACCGCCGTATTCCTCGTCCGCATTGAGCGCCGCCCAGCCATTGTCCGCATACTGGCGGTAGGCCCCCGCAAACCCCGGGGTTTCGTGGACCCCGTCCGCTTCGAGCCTTGCAGGAAATTTGTCTCCCACCATATTCAACGGCGCGAATACCTCGCTGCCGATCCGGGCCGCCTCCTCGAGGATGGCGCAGGCCATTTCCCCGTTCATGTCCTCGAGACCCGCAGCCTCGCACATCCGGTCAAAATCGAGCACATGGTTGATTAAAAAGGAGGCATCTTTGTAGGGGAAATGATAGTCGCTCATCGGATACAATCCCTCGGTGCAAACAGTGTTCTCTTACGCCTTTATATTATGCTCAATTTTGCTGCCCGGGGATACCAAAAGTGCCTGAAAAACCATACTTTGACGTAGCCATCGCCGGTGCTGGACTGGCCGGTATCAGTGCCGCCATCGAACTGCTCGACCATGGTTTGAAAGTCGTCATCATCGACCGTGATGCGGAGCAGAATTTCGGCGGCCTGGCGATGAAGTCCCTCGGTGGCATGACCCTGGTCGATACCCCCGTGCAACGTCTGAACGGGATACACGACAGCGCCGAAATCGCACTGCGTGACTGGCTGTCCTGCGCCCGCTTTGCAGAGCATGACCAGTGGCCACGCAAGTGGGCCGAGCTTTACGTCAACCGCAGCGTCGATGACATTTACAACTGGCTCCGACCCATGGGGATCAAATTTTTCCCCATCCCCCACTGGGTGGAACGGGGCGAGTCCGGTGACGGCAATTCGCTGCCCCGCTACCACATTATCTGGGGGACCGGTCAACACCTGGTGCGCACACTCATCGCCGGACTCAAATCTCACCCTAATTCTAGAAATATATCTTATCTATTTGATCATAAAGTTGAAACAATAATAATGACAAACCAAAAGGTCGCTGGCCTGAAGGGTTGCATCGAAACAACGGGAGAGGTTTTCGAGATCGGGGCTCCCATAGTCCTGGTCGCCAGCGGCGGCATCAATGGTGATATCGAGCGGGTCAAAAAAGAGTGGGACCGGTCCTGGGGCAAGCCGCCGGAACACATCCTCAACGGCGCGCACAGGTACGCGGACGGAACCCTGCACGACGCCGTCAGGCGCATCGACGGCAGGGTCACGCACCTGGATAAAATGTGGAACTACGCAGCCGGCATCCACCACCCCAAACCCGGCCTGGCCAAGGAAGGTCTCAGCCTGATCCCGCCAAAGTCGGCACTGTGGCTGGATGCAACCGGCAAACGCTTCAACCCGCCGCTGGTGACCGGCTTTGACACCCACATGCTGTGCAAACGGATTGCCACGGACCCCTACGGCTACAGCTGGCAGGTCATGAACTGGAAAATCGCGCTGAAGGAGATCGCCGTGTCCGGCGCCGAGAGCAACACCGCGTTCCGCGACAGGCGTATCCTGCAACTGGCGCGGGATATTTTCCTCGGCAACCGCAAGCTGCTGGAGTACCTGGTCAGCGAGTGCGAGGACGTCGTTACCGGCAGCAGCCTCGAGGAACTGGTCGAAAAAATGAACGACCTGAATTCAACCAGCCAGACCCGGGGCAATGGTACGGTCGTGCTGGAAAACATCCGGCGGGCCGTTGCGCAATACGATGCGCAGATCGACCTGGGCGCCGAGTTTCACAACGACGACCAGCTCAGACGTATCGCCCAGGTCAGACACTGGCGCGGTGACCGTTCACGGACCTGCAGGTTCGCAAAAATCCTGGATCTTAAATCCATGCCGCTGGTGGCCATCAGGGAGTTCATTGTCAGCCGCAAGAGCATGGGCGGCATCCAGACGGACCTGGAGAGCCGCGTACTCGCCAGCGACGGACAGCCCATACCGGGTCTTTACGCCGCCGGCGAGGCGGCCGGGTTTGGCGGCGGCGGCAGCAACGGCTTAAAATCACTCGAGGGCACTTTCATATCCAATTGCATTCTGAATGCCCGCATGGCCACGCGCTCTATCACCGGTCAGCCATTGACCCCCTAGAACCTGGTAGCTGACAGGCCCAAACTTAACCGACGGACATACACAGGCAACAACATGAAAAAAACAGGCGCATGGCTGGTACGCTTCGCTCTCGAGCAGATTGGCGTCAAATACACCTTCGGCATTCCCGGGGTGCACAACACCGAAACCTATGACGAGCTGAACAATTCGGAGCTGATCCAGCCGGTGCTGGTCACCCACGAGGGCGGCGCGGCCTTCATGGCGGATGCGATCAGCCGGACGAGCAATCACATCGGCACGCTGCTGATCGTGCCGGCGGCCGGCGTAACCCACGCCGCCAGTGGCATCGGCGAGGCGTTTCTGGACGGTATCCCGATGCTGGTGATAGCCGGCGGCATCCGCACGGACACCGGTAAAACCTACCAGTTGCACGAGATGGACCAGCAGGCCCTGCTCGCCCCGATCACCAAGAAGACCTTTAAGGTCGAAAGCCACGCTGAGATCATCCCCGCCATTTACGAGGCCTATCACATCGCCACTTCGGGCGAACCCGGACCGGTTTTTGTCGAGGTGCCGGTCAACCTGCAACTGTTCCCGGGCGAGGTGCCCGATACCCCGTCATACGTTACCAGGACGACAGAAACCGCGCTGGATCATGCCGCCATCGAACAGGCCGCGAAAATGCTGTATGCGGCCCAATCACCCGGCATGTTCCTCGGCTGGGGCGCCGTGGATGCCAGCGCCGAGAGCATCGCCATCGCCGAATTCCTCGGCGCGCCGGTCGCCACGACCCTGCAGGGTCTGAGCGCATTTCCCGCCAATCACGCCTTGCACACCGGTATGGGTATCGGGCCCGCCGCCGTTCCCGCCGCCACTAACGCGTTTAAAAATTGTGACTGCATGCTGGCGGTGGGTAACCGTTTCGGCGAGATCGCGACCGCCAGTTACGGCGTGAATCCACCGGCCAAACTGATCCACGTCGATATCAACCGCAAGGTTTTCAACGCCAATTACCCGGCCGCCGTCAGCATCGAAGGCGACGCCAGGGCCGTGCTGGCGGAACTGCTCAAAGCCCTCGAGACGCTGGGCGCAGCCAAACCGGACAATGGCAGATTGAAAGCCGCCATCAGCCGGGACAAGGCAGCCTATATCGATGAATGGCTGAAGCACGACAGCAAGGACCGCGTCAACCCCGCGCGCTTCTTCGTCGAACTGCGCAAACAACTGGCCGATGACGCCATCGTGGTCTCCGATGACGGCAACCACACCTTCCTGACTGCTGAATTGATGCCGATCCACAGCGCGCGAGGTTTTATCTCGCCGACCGATTTCAACTGCATGGGTTATGCCACCCCGGCGGTGACGGCGGCCAAACTGGCCAACCCGGATATACAGGTGGTCGGCATCATCGGCGACGGCGCCTTCCTGATGACCTGCATGGAGACCCTTACCGCGGCTTCGCTTGGGATTGGCGGGGTTTATTTCGTCTTCAACGACGGTGAGTTGTCACAGATTTCCCAGGCGCAGGAGATTCCCTACAACCGCAAGACCTGCACGGTTTTGCATGAGGTCAACTTCAAAGGGGTCGCCGACGCGACCGGTTGCGAGTTTATCTGCATAGAAAACGATGCGGCCTGTGCAGACGGAATTCACCGGGCCCTGGCATGCGCCGCGCAAAACAGGCCGGTCATCATCGATGTGAGGGTCGATTACTCGAAACGCACGCGCTTCACCAAGGGCATCGTCAAGACCAACCTGGAGCGTTTTACGCTGGGTAATAAAGCCCGTTTTATCGGCCGCGCCCTGCTGAGAAGGATGCCTTAACCCACTGCTCGGCGGGAATATCAGCCCGCCGAGGCCTGCGTGGTCACCTCGATCGGCGCGCGCAGGGTCTGCAACACGACACAGTAGCGTTCGGTCAATTCCAGAAGTTTCGCGATCATCTCAGGCGGCGCCGTCGTGTCAAGGTCAATGAACAGGCGGATGGCCTGGAAGCCGACCGGTGCCTCCCTGGAAACACCGAGCGTGCCGCGAAAGTCGAGATCGCCCTCGGCGCGCAAAGTGCCACCGGCAATCGGGATTTCAAGCGCGGTTGCGACCGCGGCAAGCGTCACACCCGCGCATGCGACCAGGGACTGCAACAGCATGTCGCCAGAGCAAACCTGCAGGCCATCGCCGCCGGTGGCGGCATGCAAACCGGCTTCAACCAGGGCCCGCCCTGTAGCGATGCTGCAGGCGACGCCCTCGCCGAGTTGACCCTCAGCATGCAGGGTAACCAGGGCAGAACCCGGTGAACGCCGGAACTGTTCTTTTAGGGGCGCCTGTTTCGCCCGGAGTTCTTCACTTTTCATTGTCAGCGGCTCCCGATGGTGACTGCATGCACTGCGTGACGGACTGCTCGCATACGCTGCCCCCGGCGCCGTTATTTTGCGCCCGCCAGCTTGCATAGGCATCCATAAAGCTTTCCGGATATACCGCCCCTGTATCGAGGGGTTCGACAATACTTTCCTGCAGGGCTTTTTCGGTAATCGCCATGTGCGGCACCAGGCGTGTGATCTGCCATGCCGGGTCACCGTGTTTCCGTCCGATCACTTCGATATGGTATATGCCAGTCGTTTTGGCTGCATCGGGGTCGTGTATCACGAGCCACCGCTTCATCCCGGGCGCGTCCCCGATCGACCAGATGCCGGCAGTGTGCGCAGCGAGATCCTGTCCCGGCGCAGCTCCCGGCAAAAGCAATATTGCAGCAAGGAGGACGCCCGCAAAGCTGACGTCAGAGGCCGGCATCGGACCAGACCGCCAGTTCATTGCCACTCGGTTCAAGAAAATGAAACCGGCGACCGCCGGGAAACGCGAATACGGGCGTGGAAATCACGCCGCCAGCGTGCTCGACTTTTTGCTGGGTGGCCTCGAGATCATTGCTGTAAAGCACGACCAGCGCAGCGCCATGCTCCCTGGATGAACGCATGCCGGATTTGTAGAAGCCCCCGTCCAGGCCCTGCTTCACAAATGCCGTGTAATCCGGCCCATAGTCCTTGAATTGCCAGCCAAACACCTTCTGGAAGAACGCCTTGGTGGCCGGGATGTCCTTCGCAGGGAACTCTACGTAAGTAATTTTATCTTGTACATTCATGGTTTAAATACTCCTGCTATCCATGTGGGGGCATATCTGAAGTGCAGTGCAACATGCATCTTATGCGCCATGTTTGCCTGCGTCCTGTTGTTTCTATCCGGCATTGTCCGGAACTCTTTCTTCCATCAAGCCAACCAGGTTGCCGTCGAAATCCTTCAGAAAGCCGATCCAGAGTTCGTGATCCGGCATTTTGGCGGTCAACTGCGGTTTTCGCTCGATATGGGCCCCCCGGTTGAGCGCGTCTGCAAAGAAACTTTCCAGGTCAGGAACCTTGAAGTACGGTATCGAGTTCTTGCCCGCTTCACCGTGTCCTTGGGGGGTGGTGAGCATGATACGGGTGACCCCGCAACCGACAAAAGCCAGGCTCTCCGAGGGCGCAAACAGGAACGGCAAGCCCAGCACATCCCTGTAGAAAGCCAGCGCGCTGGGTAAATCACTGACGGTGATTGCCAGTTGACCAAGTGCCATTATGCTGTTTGCCATCGTCTGTTCCTCTTCATTTGCGGCTTGCGCAGGCCAGGCGTCCGCGCGTTATACAAACCTGCCCCTGAACATGAAATAGACCGCCCCGACAAGGCACAGGCCCGCCCACAGGTAGTCAAGTTTCAGCGGTTCCTTCAGATACATGACCGAAAATGGCACAAAAATGGAGAGGGTGATGACCTCCTGCATGATTTTCAGTTGCCCGACCGACAGCACGGTAAAACCGATCCTGTTGGCCGGCACCTGGAACATGTATTCGAAAAACGCGAGACCCCAACTGACCAGCGCGGCAATCATCAGGGGCTTGCTGTTGAGTTCCTTAAGATGTGCGTACCAGGCAAATGTCATGAAAACGTTGCTGCACACAAGCAGGAAAATGGATGTCAGGATTGGATTCATGATTTTTCTTTACCCGCATTACCTGGCATTCACTGCTCCGCCTGGCTCCGGCATCTTCTCTCTCAGCATTTGTATAAACCCATCGTCAGGCTCCTCGCCGTTGTCACGCATCTTCGCGACTTTTGCCCACGCCCCTGGGTATTCACCTCTCCAGTAAAGGGCCGGCCACCACTGGTCATGAAGAAACACCATTTGCGGCAACTGTACGATGCCCACCCTATGGCCTGGTTACATGCCCACAGCAACGAGCGGTTGAACATGGTGAGCAGGGCGATTGGCTGATAAATCATGAATAGATTGAAGATTGAGCCAAAACTCAGGTGTCGTGCGCAATGCTGCGGAAAGGAGCCATGCTGTTTCTGGTGTGATGCCACGCTTGCCGCGGACGATTTCATTGACCCGCTGCACAGGGATACCCACATGGGCTGCCAATGCTTTTTGCGTTAATCCCAGTGGCTCGAGAAATTCTTTAAGCAAAATAACGCCCGGGTGTGTTGCTGTTCTATTGCCTGGAATCATAAGGTACCTCGTTAGATGTTAGTGGTAGTCCATTATTTGGACATCGGTTGCACTATTTTCGACCCAGCGAAAAATGATGCGCCACTGGGAATTTATGCGAATGCTGTAGAAGCCCTTGAGATTACCTTTTAGTGGTTCAAGATGATTGCCCGGAGGAGAGCGAAGATCATCGAGAGCCTGGGCAGCATTCAAAACGTCGAGCTTATAAAGTGCAATTTCGTGAATTTGGCTTGGCAGTTTTCTGGTATGACGGCTGGAAATGCCGTGGAATAGGTCAGATGTGCCTTTATCACCAAATGATGTAATCATATGCCGACAATACGGGATTCACGGTATTCATGCAACGCAAAAAGGGTGGGTAACGCCGCCATTTACGGCAACTGTAAGTATTGCCTGGTTATGCCCTATTGAGATTTGTGGAAGCTCTGATTATTGCCATCCTGGCATTAGCAGAGCGCGGCAGCCGGAAAGTGTCATTTTCGAGCGTTTTTCAGATTGTTTTTGGCTTGGCTTGGGCCGGGCGATCACGGTGGTGGGATGTTCATGGCACCTGCTTGAAAAGCAGATGCCGTAGCCCGGTTTTTGCAAACCGGACTACGGCAAATCAAACAACTACTGCGTCGATACCGGACATTCGATGCCGGGTATCAGCAGGTCCCGGTTGATGTCGTATTCGAGGCTGGTGAAGCCGTTGCCCAGCATGACCGCATTCGGCGTCAGGGAGATGTGGCCGGCCCCGCAGGAGGTGAAACTGAAGGTGCCGCTGCCCCACGCTGTTTCGGTCCTGTCAGCGGGGTTGAAGGCCGCGCCCCACTTGGCGCCTGCCGGGATGAGCAGGTCGATGACGGCCGTGTCGCCGGTGACCGGTCCCGAGCCGATCAGCCAGACCTGGTCGCCGATGCTGTCGTAGGTGTAAAACGAAACGACGAGGATGGTGTCGCCGAAGATGTTTTTGGCGACATCGAGCAGGAAGCCTTCCCCGGCGCGTGTGGCCCCACCCCACCAGTTACCGCTCAGGCCCGGGTTGATCGCAAAGCCGTTGCCACCCTGTTGCTGCAGCCACAACATCATGTCGGCGACATCGGTCGCGTCGGGCGAACCCATCACCGTGCGGGTCATGCTGGTGTTGGGAATGCCCCAGCGGGTCTTGTGGGCGAATTCGCTGAACTTGCCGTCAGCCGCGAGGTAGGCAAGGATGCCGCCCGCTGGTGAACCTACCGGGGAAACGCCTGCCGGATCACCGTGGCAACTGAAGCAGTTGGCGTTGTAATAGGACTCGCCCGCCGCCGCATTGGCGGTGGGTACGATCGAATACAGGACCGGGTTCGTGCCGGTGTCGATGGTGCTGAAATAGGCACTGGAGTCGGCATCCGGGGCATTGAGGAATTCCACCAGGCAATCGACCTGGTCCTGTGTCAACGCACCACTGGTAAAGTCAGGGTGCTGGTTACCGAGCGTATAGCCTGCGGAATGCGCGGCCTTGTTGGCGGCGGAGTGGCTGGCGTCCAGCGCCACCCAGCTGCCTGTGCCTTCGCTGAATAAACGTCCGCTGCCAGTGTGCCGGATCATGTCGGCCGTGACATCCGCATTGTTCCTGGCGGCGAGGCTGATATTGCGGCTGGTCTGATCGCCATCGCCCGCGCCCGCATTCGGCCGCCCGGCAGTGCGTGAACGCCTGGCGTACCCGCCGTCGGTTCCCATGCGATCCCAGCCGTGACACGACTTGCAACGCACATAGTCTGCGCTGGACTCACCGGCCGGCAGGCTGCCGGAGCCACCGGCATCGGTCCTGGTCCAGTCATCATAGGCCAGCGCGCCCAGATCCACGCAGCTCAATTGAACCGGCGGCTGGGTCTGGAACAGGTTGAACGCGGCCCGCTCGGGACCATTGCCGGTGCCGTCGTTGGGTGTGACCCGCACGTCGTAGGACTGTTGGGCATTCAAACCGCTCAGGGCCTTGCTGGTGCTGGTGGTGGTGCCGCCATTGCTCCAGTTGACGTCGCCGTTCTTGCGGTAGTCGACCTGGTAGGTGATGGTGTCGCCGTTGGCATCGGTGGAAGCGCCCCAGCTGACCGTGGCCGAACTGGCCGTCACCGCCGAGGCTGACAAGGTACCCGGCTGGGTCGGCAGGCTGTTGACCACCTGGCAGTTGGAATCGGCGCCGTCGATCTGGCCGTCGCCGTCGTTGTCCAGTCCCTTGGCACCGTAGCGGCTCTCCGTACTGTCCGCATCACAGGCGTCAATCATCTGCACACCGGCTTTGCCGTAAAAGAAGGGGTTATTCTGTTCGCCGGTCGGAACCGGGTCGCCGGAATGGCAAGACTTGCAGGTGCCGACGCCAACATTCGATTCGTGCATCTGCCGCAAGCCCGCACCTGCGCCGCACTCAACCTGCATACCGCTGCCGTTGACACAACTGCCGTTCACGTCCTGCTGGCGGCCATGACAACCAACGCAACTCTTGGTGAGTGTGCTGTCGATCGAAAAATTCAGGTAAACCGAACCCTTGGAGCCGTCCTTGTGGCAGGCATTGCACTTGCCGCCGACAAATGTCTCGTGGCCGTCCATGAGGCCTCTACCCCAACTTGTACCGTCCGTCTTCGAAGTATAACTATTGTTGTCGAAGCTCCCATGGCAATCTTTACAACCGTCGTAATCCGGATAGGCGAACGCGATACTACTGAAAATGCAGAGCAGTAACGCGCATATCGAGGTGTGAAAATCTGTTTGCCAATACCGCGCATTCATCTCGAAACTCCTTTTTTCGTTTGGAAGGTGGACGGGCTCTCCCTGACGCACTGATAACCCACTGTAAAACTTTTTTCACTGCACGCTGGCTGGCTGAACCTACGTGCATTATGGTTCAGTAATATAAACCTCCACATTTTCGAAAGACGCAAATCTTTCATAAAAAAACCATTAAAAGGCAAACTGATTTCCCCAGGATGCATAAAAAACCAAGTAAAAAGCTCCCGATGTCCACAAAATGCCTGGCGCGCATACGCAAAACAATCGAACTACGTGCTACGCTGAACCCATGGGGTTTTATGACAAATACCTGCTGCCAAAACTGGTGCATTTCACCTGCGGTCAGAACCCGGCCATGCGCCAGCGCGAAAAAGTCGTTCCGCTGGCGCAAGGCCGGGTGCTGGAAATCGGCATCGGCTCCGGGCTGAACATCCCTTTTTACGATGCGCAAAAAGTCGGGCACCTGTGGGGTCTTGATCCCTCCGCGGAAATGTGGGCGATAGCGCAGAAGAATGCGCTGGAGCATCACCTCGATGCGGAATTTATCCAGTCCGGCGCGGAATCCATCCCTTTGGACGACAACAGCGCCGACACGGTCCTGATGACCTTCACGATGTGCACCATTCCGGATATCCACGCCGCGCTGGCCGAGGTCAGGCGTGTATTGAAGCCCTCGGGCATGCTGATCTTCTGCGAACACGGCGAAGCGCCGGATGCAGGTGTGCAGCGCTGGCAAAAGCGGCTGAACCCCGTGTGGCGCAAGTTTTCCGGCGGTTGCAATCTCAATCGCCCGATACCGGCGCTGCTGCAACAGGCGGGTTTCAGTTCCAGCGACATGCAAAGCATGTACCTGCCCGGCTGGAGACCGGCGACCTTCAATTACTGGGGTACGGCGCGGTATTGAACTGACCGTTCCGCGAGCCGTGCAGGAGTCACCGGCGCACCA
>JBFZEL010000129.1:0-5572 GCA_041306925.1 Lysobacterales bacterium | reverse complement strand
CTTGGATGGTTCGAAACGTTCCAGCAAGTCATGCAACGAGTTTCGCAGCATCAAGGCGCCTGCTCAGCGGGGATCAGGAAAATTCATTCAGATCCGGGGCGGAAACAAAACCGCCGGCTTTGTGGCCGGCGGTCGCTGCATCCGATCGAACCATGCGGAGGCGGGTGTTTATGCTTCGTCTTCGTCGATCTCAACAACTTTCGAGTCGACTACCTTGCGGCCCTTGTAATAACCTTCAGGGCTGACATGGTGACGCAGATGTGTCTCACCCGTTGTCGGGTCTACGGACAAAGTCTGTGCCTTAAGTGCATCGTGCGAACGTCGCATACCGCGTGTTGATGGGGTCCTTCGACTTTTTTGTACAGCCATGGTGATCTACTCCTGATTAAAAATAATATTATCGCTACTGATCCCGCTTCAGCATATCCTGCAAAGCCGAAAAAGGGTTTTCCCTGGCCCCTTCCGGGGTTGTTTCGTCTATAAATGCCTGACCACCGGTGGTGTATTCGATCAGTTGCAAACCCGGTTTGCGTGGAACCGTCGGCAAGCCAAGCAACAATTCATCTTCTACGATACTGGCAATCGCCAACCTGCCATTTTCCGTTTGCACGGGTTCATAGTTGTCTGGCAGATCAAATTGTTCGCGGTCGTTTTCAATGACGGCCAGTTCACTGCTCCGCTTGACCTGCTCAGCGTAGACTTCCAGGCTTGCCTGGCAAACCAGTGGCAACGCGGCTTCCACTTGCAGGTCAATAATCACACGATGATCGAGGTCGGTCTTGAAAGCCGCGGAAAATTTTGCCTCGCCACTCGCATCGACCAGCAGCGCCGCAAGCCGCTTCATCCGTGATAAAGGAATGGTCCCGCTGAAAATACGCTTGCCTTCCGCGGCACGAACCGGCGAAATCCAGTCTGGATATTCCCGCGACATAGCTTCACAATCCTCAACTAAAGCACTGACGCCAAACCAGCACAGTGGCAACCCTGGACCAGAACACAGTAATCCCGGAACAAGTAATCCCGGAACAAGTAATCCCGGAACAAGTGAACCCGGAACAAGTGAACCCGGAACACAGTAAACAATTGATAACGAACCAAACTAACCGGAAAGTTTACTACACAAATGAATAGTGAGTCACTATCTGAGGGGTTAATTCTTGCTTCATCGAGCAAATACCGCAAATATTTGTTGGAGCGCCTCCAAATTCCCTTCGTGTGCCTGTCACCGGACATAGACGAAACCACGCTGCCCGGCGAGAGCCCGCTTGAACTGGTGGCCAGGCTGGCAATGAAAAAAGCGCAATCGGTAAGCCACGCTAACCCGCGGGCGGTCGTCATTGGCTCGGATCAGGTCGCCGTCTGCAACGGCAGGATTATCGGTAAACCCGGTCGCTACCAGGCGGCACTGGAACAATTGCTGTCCTTTAGCGGGCAGACCATTGAATTCCTGACGGCGGTTGCCGTGCAATGCCTCGCCAGCGGTTTCAATGATATGTATATCGACACGACCGTGGTCGGTTTCAGGGTCCTAAAGGTCGATGAAGTTGAACGCTACCTGGTTGCAGAAGAACCATTTGACTGCGCGGGTGCCTTCAAGGCCGAATCGCTGGGCATTGCCCTGTTCGAATACATCAGGAGTGATGACCCGACGGCCCTGGTCGGTCTGCCGTTGATCCGCACTGCGGCCATGTTGCGGCAGACTGGACTGCAATTGCCTTAGATCATTCATCAAGCTGGTAAAATCAGCGAATATGTCACTTGCAAGCTGAATAAATGCCCTCATCTTTTTTAAACTGGAATCAATGTCAAGAGCGCGTGAATCCCGATGAACGATACGACCCGAAAAGACACCCCCTTCAAGCACTGGAAGCTCTCAACCGATATCGATGGTGTGCTGTGGCTCAGTCTTGACCGCGAGGGTGAAAGTGCAAACAGCCTGTCGCTGGATGTGCTCAGCGAACTTGGCGTCATTATTGACGAACTGGAAAAAAACCCGCCCGCAGGTCTCGTCCTGCAATCTGCCAAGCCCGGCACGTTTATCGTCGGTGCCGACGTCCGGGAGTTCGATGGTTACAACAACGCTGATATCGCCAGTGACGGTATTGACCAGGTCCACCGCCTGTTTAACCGCATCGAGGCCCTGACCTTTCCGAAGGTGGTCGCCATCGATGGCTACTGCCTGGGCGGTGGCCTCGAGATTGCACTCGCGTTCGACTATCGTATCGCCACCAACGTCGAGCATACACGTCTCGGTTTTCCGGAAATCAACCTGGGTATCTACCCGGGTTTTGGCGGCAGCGCGCGCAGTATCCAGCAGGTAGGTGCAATCAATGCCATGCAATTGATGCTGACCGCGCGTAACCTGAGACCCGGCGCCGCCCGGGCCATGGGACTCGTCGATGAACTGGTCGGGCCACATGGTTCATTGCGCTGGGCAGCGCGGCGCGCCGTGAAACAGGGCCGCAAGAGCCGCAAACCTGGACAATTGACGCGCTTACAGAACATGGCGCCGGTCAGGGCCCTGCTGGCGCGCAAGATGCGCAAACAGGTTGCCGCCAGGGCCAATCCGGAACATTATCCCGCCCCGTTTGAACTGATCGAGGCCTGGGAGCAATACGGTGACGATCCACAACGGATGATGGTGGAGGAATCCAGCAGGGTCGGAAAACTGATCACGGGAGAAACCTCGAAAAGTCTGCGCCGGGTGTTTTTCCTGATGGAGCGCCTCAAGGGTATTGGCAAACAGAGCAAAATCAAGGTCCGCCGGGTACACGTCATTGGCGCGGGTGTTATGGGTGGCGATATCGCCGCCTGGTGTGTCCTGCAGGGCCTGGACGTCACTTTGCAGGATCGTGAACTCAAATACATAGAACCCGCCCTGAAACGGGCAAAATCACTGTTTCAGAAAAAACTCAGGGATCGCACCAGGGTCGATGGCGCGATGAGCCGCCTGACCCCCGACGTGGAGGGCAAGGGTGTCAGCCACGCCGATGTCATTATCGAAGCCATATTCGAAGACGTTGAAGCAAAACGCGAACTGTTTGCGAAAATCGAACCACGCATGAAACCTGACGCGTTGCTTGCCACCAATACATCGGCCATTCCGCTTGCAGAGATTTCCTCGGTGCTCAAAGAGCCAGGCCGTCTCGTCGGTATTCATTTCTTCAACCCCGTGGCAAAAATGCCCTTGGTCGAAGTCGTTTATGACGGGACATCAGATGCAGGACAGGTCGCCAAGGCCGCGGCATTCTGCGGTGCGATCAACCGTTTCCCACTGCCTGTCAAGAGTTCACCGGGTTTCCTGGTCAACCGGGTTCTGTCCGGTTACATGGCAAAGGCCATGAACTTGCAAGTGGAGCGGGATATTCCGATCGAGATCCTGGACAAGGCGGCGACCTCGTTTGGCATGCCAATGGGACCGGTCGAACTGGCCGATACGGTGGGTCTGGATGTGTGTCTGAAGGTTGTCACCATGCTGGGGGGTGAATCAGCCAAGCGGGAAGCTGCCCTGCTAAAGGAAAAAGTCCACGCCGGCGAATTGGGCAAGAAAACAGGAAAAGGCTTCTATGTTTGGGAAAAAGGCAAACCCAAGCGCGCGGACGTCGATACCGGCCATTACGCGCTGGACGAGATTACCGATGCCCTGATGCAGCCCTATTTCGATGCCTGCGAAGCCGCGCTGGCCGACGGTATCGTCGAAGACGCCGACGTACTGGACGCCGGTATGATTTTTGGCACCGGCTTTGCGCCGTTCCGCGGCGGCCCGTTGTATTACCTGCAACAAAGAGGAGCGAAACAATGACGGAATCATTGCGCAGGGTAGCCATCGTTGGCGGCAGCCGGATTCCTTTCTGCCGTTCCAACACGGTCTATTCCGACAAGAGTAATCTGGACATGCTCGCAGCGGTCATCGACGGCGTCGTACAAAGGTTTGGCCTCGATGGCATGCAACTGGACGAAGTGATGGCAGGCGCCGTCATGACACATTCAAGGGATTTCAACCTGGCGCGCGAAGCGGTGTTGTCCAGTCGGCTCTCACCACTGACACCCGGGATTACCATGCAGCAGGCCTGCGGCACCAGCCTGCAGGCCGCCCTGAACATCGCGGCTAAAATCGCCTGCGGACAAGTTGAAAGCGGTATTGCCGCGGGCACCGACACCACCTCGGATGCACCGATCGTATTGGGTGACCGGTTTGCCCACCGCCTGATCAACCTCGGTCAGGCCAAAACCATGAAACAGCGGCTCGCCTTGCTGAAAGGGTTCAACCCGGCTGAACTCAAGCCGGTCACGCCCACCAACGGTGAGATGCGTACCGGCCTGTCGATGGGACAGCACTGTGAACGGATGGCGCAGCAATGGCAGATCACACGTGAGGACCAGGACCAGCTGGCGTTTGAGAGCCATCAGAAAGTCGCAGCCGCCTATGAAGCCGGTTTCTTTGACAACCTGGTCATACCCTGGGGCGGCGTCAGCCGGGACAACAACCTGCGGCCCGACACCAGCCTCGATAAGCTGGCCACTTTGCGCACGGTCTTTGACAAGGGACCGAAGGCCACCATGAGCGCGGGCAACAGCACCACGCTGACCGACGGCGCGGCTGCCGTCCTGCTATGCTCTGAAGAATGGGCCACCAGCCACAAACTCCCGGTGCAGGCCTTCCTGACCACCGGCCGGGCCGCCGCCGTCGATTTTGTCAACGATGAAGGTCTGTTGATGGCACCGACGGTCGCGGTCGCCGAAATGCTGCAGCGCACCGGTCTGCAACTACAGGATTTTGATTTTTACGAAATCCACGAAGCCTTTGCCGCACAGGTGCTGTGTACGCTCAAGGCGTGGGAATCGAAGGATTATTGCGGGCAGCGTCTCGGCCTGAAAAAACCGCTCGGCAGCATCGACAGGCAAAAACTCAACATCCACGGCAGCAGCCTGGCAATTGGCCATCCGTTCGCAGCAACGGGCGCCCGGATCGTGGCGACACTGGCCCAGATATTGGAAGGCAAAGGTTCCGGCCGTGGTTTGATTTCGGTCTGTACTGCCGGTGGCATGGGGGTTTGCGCGATCCTGGAACGGCCCTGACCCCACCTGCAGGACCGGTCGATAAGTTGACCTGGGTCAAGACCGAGTTCTTGACCTAAGAAACCTCTGAGTAATTCTGAGGTTCCCGCGACACGTATATTATTTATTAGTTGCCGAATCAGCGGCGTTAAGCCTTGGATTTGCAAGGCAGTCGTAATAACGCTTTTCGACTGCCGCGCCCTGATAATGCCGGGATGGCATCAATCAGGGCTTCCCTGAAGTTTTTTACTTGCTGGATTGCTTGTGTGGTTCGCTGATGAAAATACCGGCCGCCTC
Organism: Lysobacterales bacterium; assembly: GCA_041306925.1. Lineage (GTDB taxonomy): Bacteria > Pseudomonadota > Gammaproteobacteria > Xanthomonadales > SZUA-36 > SZUA-36. The sequence goes on along the minus strand of JBFZEL010000129.1, from coordinate 217 downwards.
GGCGGTGTTCAACATCAGGGTCGCACGGGTCATGGGTCCGACACCACCGGGAACCGGCGTTATCCATGAGGCCCTTTGGGCAACGGCTTCGAAATCGATGTCACCAACCAGTTTGCCGTTTTCCAGGCGGTTGATGCCAACATCGACCACGACGGCACCCTGCGCAACCCAGTTGGCGTCGACGATCCCCCGTTGACCTACTGCAACGATCAGGATC
>JBFZEL010000128.1:0-12122 GCA_041306925.1 Lysobacterales bacterium | reverse complement strand
CCCCCAAACCAATCAAACCCAAACTTGCCACGGCAAGACCCATCACGGAGCCACCCTGAAACGCCGTCCACAATGCGGGTCCCTGGCCAAGATCCTTGGCCGCAGCGGCTGTTCGAACGTTGGCTTTCGTTGCACCCATCATTCCCAGCCAGCCGGCAAGGGCCGATGCAATTGCACCGGTGACAAAGGCACCGGCTGTAGGAACACCAAATTGCCAGGCCAACAAACCCGCAACGATAACGACAAAGCCACTCAGGATTGTGTACTCGGCTTTTAAAAAGGCCATGGCACCGGTGTAAATTTCATTTCCGATGTAAATCATTTTTTCTGTTCCAGCTGGTTGCCTGGCTATCTTGATGTATATAAGCAAGGCAAATGCGAGGCCCAATACGCCTGCAGCTGGCGCCCACGCGGCTAAATCAATCATTTGTGCGTCTCCTTTTTAAACAACGAAATTGTTACACCGGACTTCATATTTTCTCTTCCCGGGATGAGATGATTATTGTGGTCGCACTATACCACAGCGGACTCAAATTTTGGCCCGGAAATACTGACAAACCGGCGTAAACTTGCAAGGATCTGGAACTATCTTACGAAACGAAAAGTGGGCGGGGGACTTTGTCATCCACCGGCTCGCCCGGCGGGCTTATTTTGCGTATGTCCTGCCAAAAAAATCACCTTCGTGCCAGGCGGGCCGATCCTTCTCATTCGCAATCGTCGCGCCGATTTTTGCGTTGATCCGGGTGAACTTCGCTGCCGCCAGGTAGTTGATCGGCAGATTCAGGTCATCGCTGGGTTTGTGATAGTGCTTCTGCAGAAAGCCTTCAAAAATCGGTCGTGTATCAATACTGCCGTCGAGGGACTTCATGCCTGTCACCAGGAATACCGACGGAACCCCCTGTTGCACAAACCGGTAGTGATCACTGCGGACAAATATGTTTTGTTCGGGGAAGGGGTCCGGTGACAATTCAATACCATAACTTTCCGCCGCACCCCGAACCGTCTCTCCCAGGCTGGAGTGCTCGGCGCCAAAGGCAATCACATCGCCAAACTCATAAAGTAACAGCGGCATGTCAAGATTGACTGCACTGACGATGGAATCGATGGGAACCGTCGGGTTCATGGCAAAATATTCAGAACCCACCAGGCCTTTCTCTTCTGCGGTGACCGCCACAAACAAAATCGATCGCCTCGGCGGTTGACCTTCGGTAAACAGCCGGGCGGTTTCCAGCATCACCGCAACACCCGACGCATTATCCAGCGCGCCGTTGTTGATCAGGTCGCTTTGTGGCTGTTCACCGCTGTCGGCATGTAATTCGCCAATATGATCCAGGTGGGCGGTGTAGACCACGTATTCATTCGCGAGCAGTGGGTGTGAGCCGGGCAGGAACGCAACCACGTTTGGACTGGAGATGTTTTCATGGCGGCTGCGCTGGCGCATGCTGACTTTGCCTTGAAGGGCAAACGTGGTCAGCGCTTCACCACTGTCATCGCGCTCGAGCAGTGTTTTCAGATCGACCGGCGCGTTCTCAAAAAAAGGCTCTGCCGCAGTGTGACGCAACATGGCGTTGGCCTTAATCTGCTTGAACTCGCCGTGGACCTCGCCCTGCGCATTGATCCAACCCATCGCAGGCATTCCAACCTGGCTGCTTACCCGGTCCCACTGGTATCGCTGTGCTGCCCTTGGTGTGTGAATGATCAGAATCCCCACCGCCCCGTGACGCACAGCAGCCTTGGTCTTTTCGGTTGTGGAAGCAAAATGCGCACCTTCTTCGCTGGGAAAGTCGTGCGGTTGACCCGCGAAAAAAACCACCACTTTGCCGCTGGTATCGAGATTCGCATAGTCATTGTGATCAAGTTCGCCTGCCTCAATACCATAGCCGGCAAAAACCAGTCCCGCTTCGAGTTCCGCTGAAGTGCGGCCAAGCGCAGGCCCCATATAGAACTGATCAACAAAAGCCAGCGCCGTGGTGGTTGCAGCGTTGCTGAATACCAGTTCAGCCGAACCTGGTTCGAGAAACGCCTGGCGCAGCGGCACCTGCTGCAGATAACCACCATCATTACCCGCCGGCAACAGGCCCATTTGGCGGAACTGGCCACTGACATAATTAGCCGCGATGTCATAACCATCGCGGCCGGGTTGCCTGCCGCGCAGCAGGTCATCGGCCAGAAACTCGATATGCGCCTGCAGACGATTCTGAAGAAGCAGGTCTGCTTCATCCCCGGCCCGCGCAGAGAGCGTGGCGAGCAGCAAAACACAGCCGGCCAATTTTAAAAATCGCATAAATCCCCTGTTATTGACTGGCTGTGAGTTGTCTTGATCAGAGCTCAAAGGGTGCGAGCTTTTGCGGCACCAGCAGCTTTTTCAAACGTACATACTTTGGCAGACCGTCGGCACCATATGGCGGGTAATCCTCACCCTGTATCAGGGGTTCGAGGTAGCGCCTGGCAGCCGCCGTGATGCCAAACCCGTCCTTGCTGATAAAATTCCTTGGCATCATCTTCTCGCGATTCGCCACCTTGGCCAAATCCGCTTCGCCGACCTTCCAGCGATAGGGTGAGTCCGAGGTCCTGACCACGACCGGCATGACCCCGGTTTTACCCTGCAATGCCAACTCGACGGCCGCCTTGCCCATGGCATAGGCCTGGTCCACATCATTTTTCGATGCGATGTGGCGGGCGGAGCGTTGCAGGTAATCAGAAACGGCCCAGTGGTTCTTGTAACCCAGCGCGCTGGTAATCATGCCGGCCACGACCGGCGCCACGCCACCCAGTTGGGCATGGCCGAATGCATCACGGCGGCCCGAGTCGGCCAGGAAACGGCCCTGCTGGTCGCGGACACCTTCGGACACGACGATGGTGCAGTAACCGTGGGTTTTGACAGCCTTGTCGACCTTCTTCAACATGGCTTCCTGATCCAGCGGAAGCTCCGGAAACAGGATCACATGTGGCGGATCGCCCGGTTTCTGCTGCGCCAGACCGCCTGCGGCGGCAATCCATCCGGCATGACGCCCCATGACCTCGAGCACGAAAACCCTGGTGGAACTGGAAGCCATCGACTCGACATCGAGACTTGCCTCCATGACCGACACTGCAACGTATTTCGCGACCGAACCAAAACCCGGACAACTATCCGTAATCGGCAGGTCATTGTCGATGGTCTTGGGCACACCGATGCACTGCACCGGAAAGCCCAGCTTGTCGCTTATCTGTGAGACCTTGTAGGCCGTGTCCGCCGAATCGCCGCCGCCATTGTAAAAAAAGTAGCCGATGTTATGCGCCTTGAAAACCTCGATCAGCCGCTCGTATTGGGCACGGCTTTCTTCGATGCCTTTCAGCTTGAAACGGCACGAGCCAAAGCCGCCACCGGGTGTGTGGCGCAGGGCCGCGATATCCGCTTTGCTCTCTTTGCTGGTGTCGATCAGTTGTTCATTCAGGATACCCAGGATGCCGTCCTTGCCAGCGTAAACCTTGCCCAGGCGGTCCTTGTGCCGCCGGGCTTCTTCTATCAGGCCACAGGCGGTTGCGTTGATGACCGGTGTTACGCCACCGGATTGCGCGTAAAGCAGATTCTTCTTGATCATAAATTTCCTTAAATCCCTTCAATCTTCATTGACTTGACTGGTATGAGCGGTTAGCGTTAGCGCCTATTTTAGAGGACTGGAACCGTCCAATGCGAATTGTATTACTAGGCCCCCCGGGTTCGGGCAAAGGAACCCAGGCAAAGCTGCTGGTTGAACAGTTGGGAGTACCACATATTTCCACCGGTGCACTGCTGCGCAACGCTGCCCAAAGGGGCACGGAACTGGGCCTGAAGGCCAAGGCGTTGACCGACAAGGGCGAGTTGGTGCCGGATGACGTGATCTCCGACATGATCGGGGAAAGACTGCGCCGTGCCGACGTGGCCAAAGGATTCATCCTCGACGGCTATCCGCGCAACCTGGCCCAGGCCAAGTCGCTGGACGCATTGCTCGAGCGTCTGGATCAGCCGGTGGACGAGGCCATATTGATCGATATCAAAGCGGAGCTCATCATCAAGCGTATCGCCAAGCGCGCACAGGAAGAGGGTCGTGCCGACGATACCGAAGAGACCGTGCGCAACCGCTTGCAGGTGTACACCGAACAGACCGAACCGGTGGCGGAATATTACGCGCAACGCGGACTGCTCACCAAGGTGCTTGGTGAAGGCAGCGTAGATGATATCTTCCAGCGCATCCTCAGCATTTTAAACCTGGGTTCCGTGTCCGCCTGAGCGACCGGATGGTCATCTCCCTTCGCACCTGAATGAAAAAAACAGTCAGTGTTCCTATGAATGGCATACTCATGAACCTGGCTCAACTCCTGCGCTTGCGGGGCGGACCGCAAGACCTGCCCGCCATCTGGCCGCTTACGTTCCTGCTGTTGACGCTCTACATGCTGCAAAACCTCATTACAGGCCAGCAGTTGCAGGATGAAAATGCGGCGGCCAAAAGCCTGCTGTCGGTGTGTCTGCAGATCGGTGTACTGACAGGGCTGCTTTTCTGGCGCAAACACCCGGAGCGATTTGCGCAAACGTTGAGCGCACTGGCGGCGGCAGGTATTTTTTTCAATTTCATCAGCTGGGGTCTGCTGTCGTTGTCCGACCCGGCGGTAAACCAGCCGGTGCTCGCGCTGATCTGGTTTGCGGTTTTTATCTGGAGCCTGCTGGTGGACGCACATATTTACCGCCATGCATTAACGGTTCCGTTTGCGGTGGGAATGCTGGTCACCGTACTGATACTTGCAGCGGGTTATGTCCTGATAGAAATGTTGTTTTTGCTGGGGATCCCCTGATTCAACCACGGTTGAAGTGTATTGAGCATTAAAACGTAATGAAAATTCATATTCTTGGAGCGTGCGGGACATTCATGGGCGGGGTGGCGATGCTCGCCAGCCGTGCCGGTCACCAGGTCACCGGCGCCGACCAGCACACCTATCCACCGATGAGCACCCTGCTGGAAAGCGAGGGCATTGTGCTGTATGACGGCTACAGTGAAGAGCCCATGCATGACCGCCCGGACCTGGTCATCATCGGCAACGCCCTGAGCCGCGGCAACCCGGCGGTTGAATACGTTCTGAACCAACGGCTGAACTTTACTTCCGGCCCGCACTGGCTGGGCGAAAACTACCTGCGTGACCGCACGGTCCTGGCGGTCGCCGGCACGCACGGCAAGACCACCACCTCCAGCATGCTTGCATGGATCCTTGAATGCGCGGGTCTGAACCCCGGCTTTCTGATCGGCGGCGTGCCTCTGAATTTCAATGTTTCAGCCCGCGAGGGTGCGGATTATTTCGTCGTGGAGGCCGACGAATACGACACCGCTTTTTTTGACAAGCGTTCCAAGTTCGTCCACTACCGCCCGCAGGTTGCCATCCTGAACAACCTCGAATACGACCACGCGGATATTTTTCCCGATCTCGGCGCCATCGAGACGCAGTTCCACCACCTGGTCCGCACCATTGCCGGTAACGGTACCATCATCAGTAACGGCGCGGATGCCAGCCTTGAAAGGGTCATTGGCCGTGGATGCTGGAGCAGGCTGCAAAGGTTTTCGCTGGATGACAAACACGACTGGCAGGTCGAGATGGTCAAACCCGATGCCAGTGAATTGCGTTTCAGCTTCCAGCACAAGACGCTCGGCACGCTCAACTGGAATCATTACGGCCTTCACAATGCCATGAACGCCTGTAGCGCGCTGGCAGCGGCAACCGCCGTTGGTGTGCCGGCCACCAGGGCAATCGAGGCCCTGGCATCGTTCAACGGGGTGAAACGCCGCATGGAACAGATTGCCCGGGCCCGGGACATAACCATCTATGACGATTTCGCACACCACCCCACGGCCATCCGCCTGACGCTCGAAGGTCTGCGGCGCAAGGTTGGCAATGCCCGTATCCTGGTCGCGCTCGAACCCCGCAGCAACACCATGCGCGCCGGTGTCCACGCGCATGAACTGGGTCCGGCATTGATGGCCGCCGACCAGGTTTGGCTGAAAGCCGGTGAGGGCATTGACTGGGATCCGAAAGTCGCACTGGCGCCGATCAAGGGACGCTTCAAGATCGTGACCAGGGTGGATGACATGCTGCAACAGATCAAGCACAACCTGAACCCCGGTGACCACGTCGTGTTCATGAGCAATGGTGGCTTTGAATCTGCGCCCCGCAGGCTGGCGGAGTTTCTGAACACCGCATGATTGGCATCGATATTCCCCTCTTCCCGTTGCACGCCGTGCTGTTTCCCGACGGTTACCTGAAGCTGAGGATATTCGAACAGCGTTATATTGACATGGTGCGTGAATGCAGTCTCAGGGATAGCTGTTTTGGCGTTTGCCTGATCGGCAATTCAGCAGGCGCAAATTTGCCCGCGAACCACATGCGCGTCGGCACAACCGCCAGAATCTGTGATTTTTCTACCCTGGATGACGGCCTGCTGGGTATTACCGCGCACGGCGGGCAAAAATTCATCGTGCAGAAAACGCGCATGCGGGATAATGGTTTATTGATGGCCGAGGTGCAAACAGTGGATGAGTCTGTCCCGGTCGATGTACCGGACGAGTACTCCGTACTGACCCTGATCACCGGGCGCTTCATGGAACAACTCGGTAAAAATTATCCCTCTTTCCAGCCACGGCTTTTGCTGGACGCCCACTGGGTAGGTTACCGGCTTTCCGAATTATTGCCGCTGCATAACCATGAAAAACAGGTGTCGCTGCAGATCAGCGATCCGCTGGAGCGTCTGCAAATGCTGGTCGAGGTGCTGCCACGGTTTCAGGACCCCGCTGAAATCTGAGGGTCCCTGATGAGCAAGGTGCTTGCACCGACCCGCTTGGTCTGCAATTCTTCAGCCTCTTTCTGCAATTGTTCGAGGCTCCCTTTCAGCTTGGGCATCGCCCGCCAGTAACTGAAAATTTTCAATCTCTTCACCAGGACCTCGGTGTTGACCTGGCCCACGTACAAGGTCTGGCCACCCGGTTTCAACCTGAAACCCGAATCCCAGAGGCGAATGGTCTCCTGGTTGTACGGATCTCCGCCAAGCCGGTGTAACAACAGGACGTCAGCGTACCCGAGGTAACCGCGCTTCAGTGGTGGCAGCGTCGATTCGGCAGCCTTCGGGTTCATCGACAAAAGCCCCCATCGCCAGTTGGCTGATCCCGCTTCCTGCCAACCATGACGCGCCAGAATCCGTGCAAGTGCGGCCGGGTCACCCGCGAACTGAAAATTCAATTCACGCGCGGCGGCGGACGATGGGAAGGTGCGTTCACGCGGCAATATCTGCCATTCGCTTTGCCACCAGTCCTGTACCGTAATTTCAATTTTTGGCAACGGCAGTTTTAAGGCCGCAATATCCCTATCAAGGTTTTCATCGACCTGCCAGGCAAAAGTTGCCGCAAGCATACCGAAAAATATCAGGCTCGCCGCCATGCCGCTGAAGGACTGGAAAGCACGCTGACGGTAAGCGATGCCGACCACGAAGGTCCAGGCCATGCCGAGGGCCACGCCCATCAACGCGCCGCTGAACCAGTCCAGGCCCAGGTAAATCCTGGCCAAAACCAGCAGGGACAATAGCAGGCCGGTAATGACATAAGGCCATTTGCGTTTGCGGCGCCTGATTTCCCTCGCCACCATCACGGCGAAATATCCCAGCACGACGGTTACCAGGGTCAAGGCCGCGCTGGGCACATGCAGCGCTTTGATGCCCGTCTCGCCTATCAGGGGGGTCGCGCGCAGCGACCAGTCGAGCATGATCTGCAGGATCACACCACCACCCATGGCCACCAGCCAGTGCAGTGCGGCCTTCTGCCGACCGGCGCCAATCAGCCATAACAGTACCGCCATGGAAGTCGGAATGAGCACCCACAGACGGGACAGTTGCGTGATCGCCACCATCAACGGGTCGGCGACGTGGTTTCTCAGCGTCAGTGCGTATGCCTGCACTGACTGGTCGATGGATTGTGGCGATGCCGAAAACGGCGACAGGAACAGCAATGTCACGATGGCCCAGAAGACCAGCACCAGCAGCAGGCCCATCGACGTGATGGACAACACCTCCGGCTGGGTCGAATCCAGCAACGGCCCCGCAATCCGGCTGAAGACCGGATGCCGGCGCAACCAGCGGATCGCGTGCCGCAGCCAACGTGCGGATCGGCTGGTAAGAAACTCGTAGGCCGTCCAGATGACCCACCAGGTCAGCCACAGCACCACCGCGCCAATGAGCAACACCAGTGACAGCCGGCCCGCATACTCAGAGGCCACCTCCAGAGAAGCGCCAAACAGCATACCCGGGATCAGGTAGCTCGGCGTCCAGGCGATGCAGGCCGGGATATCGACCAGCAAAAACCGGCGCGGCGCCAGGCCCAGCATACCCGCGGTGACAGGTATGACCGGCCGCAGCGGCCCGATAAAACGACCGATGACCACGCTCTTGGGGCCGTGCACGCTGAAATAGTCGCGGCCCCTTTCGAGCATTCTCGGAAAATATTTAAACGGCCAGGTTTCCGCCAGGTGATCACGGTAGCGCCGGCCAATAGCGTAGCTGACGAAATCACCGAGGAATGAGCCGATGGAACCCCACAGCCAGATGGGCCACATATCCAGTGCGCCGAGACTGATGAGTGCACCGAGGCCGAACAGGATAATGATGCCGGGAATCAGGATGCCGATAAACGCCAGCGACTCGACGAAAGTCATCACGAATACCCAGAAACCAGCCCACCCGGGGTTGGCTGACATCCAGTTCAGCAGATCCTGTGTCCAGTGAGTTTCCAATTGGCTTCAGCTCGCCCTTCTTTGCACATGATACATGGCTATAATACGGGACTTAATGGCGAATTGCCTGATGCAGGGCCCGTGCATGCAAACACTCAAAGACAAGACAATTTTCATCACAGGCGGTAGCCGCGGGATCGGCAAGGCCATTGCCCTGCGGGCTGCGCGTGATGGCGCCAATATTATCATTGCCGCGAAGTCCGACAAGCCTCTGGACAACCTGCCGGGCACAATTTACTCGGTTGCGGATGAAATTGAACAGGCCGGTGGCCAGGCCCTGCCGGTCAAGCTCGATGTCCGCGACGATCAGGCCATACTCGATGCTGTCAATCAGGCCGTCCTGCGTTTCAAAGGCCTGGATATCCTGGTCAACAATGCCAGCGCGATCACCCTGCAAAACACGGCCGGATTATCCATGAAAAAATTTGACCTGATGCACTCGGTCAACGTTCGCGGTACCTACGCCTGTGCAAAAGCATGCCTGCCCCACCTGCTGCAAGCGGAAAACCCGCACATACTTAACCTGTCACCGCCGCTCAACCTCGACCCGTTATGGTTCAAGGATTACCTGGGTTACACGCTATCCAAGTACGGCATGAGCATGTGCGTGCTGGGTATGGCCGCTGAATTTCGTAGCCGGGGGGTTGCGGTCAATGCGTTGTGGCCACGCACCGTCATCCATACCGCCGCGATCAATACGCTGGGCGATGTCGTCAGGCCCGACAATTGCCGCCGGCCAGAGATCGTGGCGGACGCGGCTCACGCGATTCTCTGCCGCGACAGCAAAACCACCAGCGGCAATTTTTTTCTCGACGAGGACGTGTTGCGCGCCGGCGGCGTCAGGGACTTTGACCAATATGCAGTCAATGCCGGGCAACCGTTGATGAAAGACCTCTTTCTGGTTTGAACAGCCCCGCTGTCCAGGGCCGCCAGTATGTCGCCTCGCTGACCGGTTTGCGGGGCATAGCCGCACTTTTCGTGTGCGTATTCCACTACGGTTATTTCAACCCGGGCATCCGGCTGGACCTGGCCATACCCGTTATCGGCAAGGCCCTGCAATTTCCACTGGGATTCGGCTTTGCGGGTGTTGACCTGTTTTTCGTGTTGAGCGGGTTCCTGTTGGCACTGCCGTTCGCGCGCGCCACCCTGACAGGTACGGCCCAACAACCACTTGGCCGTTATTACAAACGTCGCCTGCTGAGGGTGTTTCCGGCCTACTACGCCCAGTTGGCCATCATCCTGGCCGTGGGTGGCTGGTTCGTCACCTGGCGGGCCCTCGATACGACCGAACTGTTTGCGCACCTGGCAATGTACTTCAACATTGGGTTTTTCAATATTGGCCGGACACCGGTTGGTCCGATCGTGGGGGTCTGGTGGACCCTGCCTGTCGAGCTATCGTTTTATTTGCTGCTGCCGTTCATCGCTTCTTTCATGCGGCCTTCCCGGTGGCTGGCGTTCCTTCTCAGCGGCATACTTTTAAGCATGCTTTATCGTCTCTGGGCTTCTGATTACTTCGCTGCCGCGCCCGACGGGGCCGTTTTTATCGCGGCCTCACATCTGCCCGGTTCCCTGCCGGAGTTCCTGCTGGGTGCCTCGGCAGCACTGCTTGTTCAGTGGCTTGATTTGCGGGGTATCAATCGACCGCCGGGCTGGTTGCCCGATGCCCTGTTCCTGGCGGGGGTCAGTCTTGCCGCCCTGTGGTTCTGGCAGATCGTGCTGCCAAACGGTGCCTACTACTGGGCCGGACACTGGAGCATGGTGATCGCGCCAGTGGCGCTGGGAGTGCCCCTGTCAATGATGGTCATCAGCCTGTACCTGGGCAGCCGGATCGGCAGGCTGCTGTTCGCAAACCCGCTGGTATATTTCCTCGGCCTGATCAGTTACAGCCTCTACCTGTGGCATTTCGTCGTCCTGCAACAGGCCGGTATTGTGTTTGGCGAGGCCTTTACCAGTTTGCAGGGTATGCCGAAATTCCTGTTTTCAATGTTACTGGTCGTGCTGGTTGCCAGCCTGAGCTACTTCCTGTTCGAGCGGCCTTTTTTCCGTCTCGGGGCGCGGCGTAAACCCCCGGGTCATTGATAAACCCTCAATCGACACAGGTTCGCAGCGCTTCCCGCGCGGCACTGATCGTTGCTGAAATATGCTCCTCGGTGTGCGCCGAAGAGACAAAACCGGCCTCATAAGCTGATGGCGCCAGGTAGACCCCGCCGTCCAGCATGGCGTGGAAAAAGCGCTTGAACCTATTCACGTCAACGGCACCCGACTGATCGAAATTGACAATTTTCGCCACTTTGCTGAAGAACAGGCCAAACATACCGCCGACCCGCGTTGTCGTGAAGGGTATGCCAAGGAAATCCGCTTCTGCTTGCAAACCTTCGGTCAGCATGCGGGTTTTTTCACCCAGTGCCTCGTAGAATCCCGGCGCCGTGACCAGGTCGAGCGTCGCAAGACCTGCGGCCATCGCCACCGGGTTGCCCGACAGCGTCCCCGCCTGGTAAACGGGTCCGGCAGGCGCAACCAGTTCCATCAGCCCGCGTTTGCCGCCAAACGCGCCGACCGGCATACCGCCGCCGATGACCTTGCCAAATGTCGACAGGTCGGGGGTGATGCCGTACAAGGCCTGGGCCCCGCCCAGCGCCACGCGGAACCCGGTCATGACCTCGTCAAAAATCAACAGGACGCCGTGTTGGTCGCAGAGGTCGCGAAGACCCTGCAAGTAGCCGTCCACGGGTGGAATGCAGTTCATATTGCCGGCCACGGGTTCAACGATCAGGCAGGCGATTTCATCGCCCTGTTGGGCGAAGCACGCGCGGACCGCCTCCAGGTCGTTATAGGGCAGGGTCAGGGTCAGGTCGGCGCAGGCTGCCGGCACCCCCGGAGAAGTGGGCACGCCGAGCGTCAGTGCGCCGCTGCCTGCCTTGACCAGGAAGGCATCGGCATGGCCGTGGTAACAGCCTTCGAATTTCAGGATCCGGTCGCGATGGGTAGCGGCGCGTGCGACCCGTATGGCGCTCATGGTAGCCTCGGTGCCGGAATTGACCATACGCACCATGTCCATGCCATCGATCAGCTCGCACAGGCGTTCGGCCATGATGACTTCCGCCGCCGATGGCGCACCAAAACTCAGACCCTTGTTGATCGCCGCCTGCACCGCCGCGATGACCGCCGGGTTGCAGTGTCCGGCTATCATCGGACCCCACGAGCCAACATAGTCGATGTAGGAGCGTCCGGCAACATCGTACAGGCAGGCGCCGAGTGCATGGTCAAAAAATACCGGGTTGCCGCCGACCCCGTTAAATGCGCGAACGGGGGAGTTTACCCCGCCCGGTATACGAACCCGG
>JBFZEL010000127.1:0-4277 GCA_041306925.1 Lysobacterales bacterium | reverse complement strand
ACAGCAGCACGGGCACCGCTACAACCTGGTCAAGCTTGACATCGACGGCAACAAACCCGCCCGTGATTCATACGTATTTGGCCTGAACAAAAAGAAAATCGGCACGGTGACCTCTGCGACCTGGTCACCCTCGGCCAAGGCCAGCATCGCGCTGGCGACACTGGAAGTGCCGCACGGCGCACCAGGCGAGGAACTGCTGGTCGAGATTTTTTACCAGAAAGAACTGAAATGGAACCGCGTGATGGCGCGGGCACGGGTGGTCACCGAGGTGTTTTATGACCCGCCGCGCAAGCGCCTGACGCCGCCGGCGGATTTCTGATTCAGTCGCACCGAACGGGTGTTTTTGAGGCGTTTCCGGCAATTTCCTCGACCAGGGCAGGCAATAGATAACCCGGCAGCCGTTCACGTAACTGCGTGTAAACCCGACAGGCTTCGTGCGCTGACAAATCGAAGTGGGCGGCACCCTGCACCCTGTCAAGACGATGCAGATAATACGGAATGATGCCGCTTGCGAATAGTTTGTTCGACAGCTCGGCCAGCGTTTGCGCGTTGTCATTGACACGTCTGAGCAGCACGGACTGGTTAAAGAGCCTGAAACCGTGTCGAACCAGCAGGCCGAACGCCGCCTGGTTAAGTGCGGATATCTCGTTCGGGTGATTGATGTGGGTGACCAATACGACCTGTCCCCTGAACTGCTGCAAAGTCCCGATGAAAGCCGCGGTGACCCGCTCAGGTAATACCGACAGAACCCGGCTGTGGATGCGCAATGTGCGGATATGGGTTATCCGGTTGAGATTGCGCACCAGCCTGGCAAGCCTGGCGTCGCTTACCATCAGCGGGTCGCCACCGGACAGGATCACCTCGTTCACTTCGGGATTGCCTGCCAGGTAGCGCATGACCGGGCCGTTCATGTCGTAATCGACACCCGCTTCGCCATAGGGAAAGTGACGCCGGAAACAATACCTGCAATGGATCGCACAGGCGCCGGTCAGGGTCAACAGGACCCGGCCGTGATACTTGTGGATCAGTCCGGGCACACGCATCGCGGCAAAATCGCCCACGGCATCCGCGTGGTATCCCTCGACCTGCCTGAACTCGAGCGCATCCGGCAGGACCTGCAACAACAGGGGATCCACGGCGTTACCTTTTTCTATCAGCGACGCGAAATATCTCGTTACCCTGAAGGCGAATTCGTGCTTGCCCGCGTATTCGTCAACGGGGGCGTCAACGGGAGCGTCAGCGGGGGCGCCAATTTCACAAAATTCCAGCAGCTCACCCAGGTTCCTGAAAGACTCTGAAACCGCGAGCTTCCAGTCACGCTCCTGAAGTTCGGACGCGACCCGGCAATTTCTCATCTGCTCATGGCCTGCCTGCGCCTGGCTTTCAGTCTTTTGTCAGTGCCAGTGGTATAAACCGGCACTGCTGGCATACAGGTGACTGAAAACCCCAGCAGCAGAAAAAATACAAATTGTATAACCCGATTGTGCATCAATAACCCCGCTGTCTGTGCGCAGCTTCCGATTCTGCAGCCCGCCATTCTATTGCAAAAACGCGGCTCCGCCGGAAAAACTTTACACGCCCCCAAGGCCAGAAACAGAGCCAGGCCCAGTCAGCATTTGGACGCTGGTTCTGCGTTTCTCTTGATACAGGTCATTGCCCGGATTTTGGCATTAAATACAATTCAGATCAGGGCATTCACACTCCGGAGGGACATTAAATGCAATTCAAGATGAAGACAGCACTGGCGGCAGGGATAGCTTTGGGTTTGGGTTTCACCGGTACGGCAGCCGCTTTCGAGCCAGGTGACTGGCTGGTCAGGGTTGGCGCATCCTATGTCAGTCCCGCGTCGGATAACAGTGATATCGTGTCGGTAGAATCAGGTACCAGCGCCACGATCAATTTCACCTACATGATGACAGACATATGGGCATTGGAGTTGCTGGCCGCCTACCCGTTCAAACACGACATTGAATTGCTGGACGGGACGAAGGTCGCAAGCACCGAACACTTGCCACCCACGCTGAGCCTGCAGTATCACTTCATGCCCACTGAAAAGTTCCAGCCTTACCTCGGTTTCGGCATCAACTACACCAACTTCTTCAGCGAAAAAACCACCGGCCCGCTCACAGGTTTGGATCTCGAGCTTGGCGACAGCTGGGGTATCGCCGGCCAGGCAGGCTTTGACGTACTTGTAAGTGACAACGTATTTTTAAACCTCGATGTGCGCTATCTCGACATCGATACGAAGGCCAGGCTGGAAGGCGAGAGCCTCGGCAAGGTCGAGATCGACCCATGGGTTTTCGGCGGCCACGTCGGCTTCAGATTCTGATTTTTTAGTCTCCACATTAAGGGGCCGTTAAGGCCCCTCTTTTTTGCCCCGCAGAAACGTTAATCTTCAGAAAGCCATGATCGGGGAGGAGGAAGGGTCACCCCTTCCGTCCTCCCACAACACCGGACGTACGGATCACGTATCCGGCGTTTCCTGACTACAGGGTTGCCCAGCGAGCTTCGTTCCGTGCGTCATGTCGCCTGTCGTCCAATAGGCACCTACGGCCACCTTCCGGGCTTCCGGCCCCTCCAGTCTCGCGCAGGCCCTCCGTTTCCAGAGGCTTCTGCCCTGTCCGCGCAGAGAGCACGCGTGACTATCCACTCATGTCAGGTTCAGCCCTTCGCCGCTCCGGTTTCAGTGACTACTACGACGTCTGCTGACTTCTGCCAACCCATCCCGGCACCTCGCGATGCCATTAGCACAAGGCTAGGTTGACAGACCTCCAAGGGTAATGCGCGCGACCTTCATGCTTATGCCTGTCGGATATTTGTCGTAGCGTTCCGTGCAAGTTTCGGGCTTTGACGATATGCGCCGCCTTACCCCGCCATGCCGCCTCCTATCCGCTTCCTGTTCGTCAGGCCAGCGCTTTGCCTGCGGCTTGACCGCCAGGGATGGCGGAAATGCAGGTTTTGCAGGAGCCATAACCTGCCCTTCAGATTCCACCTCGCGGTGGACACCCTCGCCTGAAGGCGCCTACTGTTGGTGCCGTTCAGCTAACCGTTCCCCTTGTCGGGCCGGTAGGGGACTTACACCCCCAAGTCATCCAGTCACCACCACAGTGACCAGAACAGCGCCAGTCACGGCGCTACGCGCCATGCCTGGCGCAAAAAAAAGGCCCGGCAATTGCCGGGCCTTTTTCCTCTTACTTTACTTCAACTTAACGGAAGCGTCGCAACTGTGTTGGTCCCAGGTAGAAACCGGCAGTTGCCAGCATCAGCAGAGTCATCAACCACAATGACCAGGTACCCAGTGTTGGTACTGGTACAAGTTCAACAAAGACCGGGATACACAGGTTATCCGTCACCGGTTCCGACTCGCTGGAATCAACCGATACCACGTTGTACAGGCCAACCACGCTATCTTCACCCGGTACCGGACACAACAGTGTGCCACCCTGCGCCGCATCCAGATCCGCCTGATCAAAGTTGTGCGTCGCCGTACAGGTCATCGAAGCAGCCGGTGCCAACGTCGTTGCCGGACAGGACATGTCGTCCTCGTCGTTGTCATCACTCAACGATATACCCGTCAGGGTCACATTACCGGTGTTGGTGACCAGGTAACTATACGTAACCGTTCCCGGAGCCGACAGGCTGCTGGTGGCCGAACTCTTCACAACCGTCATCGCCGGCGCCTTCGTGACCGGTATACACAGGTCATCGGTGACCGACGTTGTCTCAGATGAACTCAGTGTTACGACGTTGTAAACACCCGCCGGACAGAGCTGATTGGCCGGACTTGGGCTGAAGCCCGCATCCAACTCGGCCTGCGTGAAGGTGTGCGTCGCCGTACAGGTCGTCGTCGCTCCCGGTGCCAGCGTGGTGACAGGACAGGACATATCGTTATTGTCGTTGTCGTCACTCAGCGCCAGGTTCGTCAGGGTCGCGTTACCGGTGTTGGTGACCAGGTAACTATACGTAACCGTTCCCGGAGCCGACAGGCTCGTCGTTACAGAACTCTTCTCCACCGTCATCGATGCCAAGCCATTGGTGAATGTACAAGTCACATTCTCGCCGGCGAAGAGGTTTATGGTCACGCCCTGGTCACCCGGATCGAAACCACCCGCGCCACCAATGGTGATGGTGCTGTTGGTCGCACCTGAGCACTGGATATTATTCAGGGCCCAGTTGGACGGGACCACTTCGGAAACCGAATAAGTTCCAGGCAGCAGACTGGTGAAACTGGTGCTGTCTGGGTTGCCACCGGTTGTGTCGAGCTGGAACGAGCCAAA
>JBFZEL010000126.1:0-3914 GCA_041306925.1 Lysobacterales bacterium | reverse complement strand
CCGGACTCACGCAGACGGCGTGCCGTCACTTGCTCTGCTTCACGTATTTGCCCGGCAAATACCAGTTCGCTGCCGTCTGCCTGCTGATAGACGATTTCATGCACCGCCAGCGGCCAGAAATGCCCCATGCCACGCACACCGATCAGGAGCAGCAAGCCCGTGACCAACAGGACGCAGGCGCCGACCGCTGCGGCATTCAACCAGACCCAGGGCGTGCCATCTGCAATCCACTTGATGAGTGCTTTCATAGGGTCGTGCTCACAGTGAACTGTACTTTTCACGCAGGCGCTGGCGGATCAGTTCAGCCACGGTGTTGACCACGAAGGTAAACATGAACAGGACCAGCGCGGCCAGGAACAGGATACGGTAATGGGAGCTGTTAACGGCGGATTCGGGCATTTCAACCGCGATGTTGGCCGCCAGCGTACGCATGCCTTCAAACAGGTTCCAGTCCATGATGGGCGTGTTGCCGGTGGCCATCAGGACGATCATGGTTTCACCCACGGCCCGGCCGAGGCCGATCATGACCGCCGAAAATATGCCCGGGCTGGCGGTTGGCAATACGATTCTTACCATGGTCTGCCAGGGCGTCGCGCCGAGCGCCAGCGAGCCGTCAGAGAGGGTCCTGGGCACACCGTAAATCGCGTCTTCGGCTATCGAAAATATGATCGGGATAACAGCGAACCCCATCGCGCAACCAACTACCATGGCGTTTCTCTGGTCATAGGAAATACCCGCTTCACGGCTCAGCCATGCGCGTAAATCCCCATGAAAAAACACATCCTGTAACGGACCGACGAGCTGCAGTGACAGGACTCCGAGGAGTACCAGCACCGGTAACAGCAACACGGGTTCCCAACCTTCCTTCACGTAGTCTTTTATACGCCATCGGGCGCGCGTCCAGAACCATGCGAATAGCAGCAGGCCCACCGGCATGACCAGCCCCATGGCCAACACGCCGGCAAGATTTTCTTCGAGGTACGGCGCAAACCAGAGACCCGCCAGGAAACCAAGAATGACGCTCGGCAACGCCGCCATGATCTCGATGGTGGGCTTGACCATCCGGCGCAAGGCCGGCGACATGAAGTAGGCGGTAAATGCCGCGCCGGCCAGTGCCAGCGGCAAGGCAAACAACATCGCGTAAAGCGCCGCCTTGAACGTGCCAAAGACCAGTGGGGTCAGGCTGAACTTGGGTTCGAATTCATTACTTGAAGCCGATGACTGCCAGACATACTCGGGCTCGGCGTAATTTTCATACCAGACCCTGGACCAGAGTGATGACAAAGACACCTCCGGATGCGCATTGTCGATATCCATGAATTCTGCGTGGCCGTCACCGTTCAGCAACAGCAAACCCGAGGCGCGCGGTGCCAGCGCCATGGCCAGCGGCGGACCACCGGCCAGTTTCTGCATGAGCACCTGCCGTCCGGACGTACTCTGAAAAATGCCGAGGTTGCCGTCCGCGTCAACGGTTAAAAAACCTTTACGGCGTTGTTCGGGGATAATCCGGGTAACTGCCGCCTGGTGACCCGCAAACTGTCGGATGATCTTGAGGCTGTATACATTTTCTGCATCCCTGACCGGGAACAATTGCGTAACATTCCCATCAGCGTCACCCGCCAGCAGGGAAATCCCCCCCAGCAGCATACTCATGCTGCTGATGCGACTGGTGGAAACCCGGATGACCTGCACCTGCTGCATGGTGACTGCGTTGATGAAGTGGATCTGACCGTTTTCATCACCGAGGTACAACCAGCGGTGGTCGTGACTGATTGCGATAGCGGCTATTTCAAAATCCACGTCCAGGCCAGTGACAGAACTTTCCAGGCTCACCTCACCACTGAGAAGGTTTTCCTGCCTGATGTTCCGTTCAAGCTGCACACGCCCGCCGGTTGCAGCAGCCGCCACCAGGAGTTCTGACCCATTATCCGAGAGCACCAGGCTGGTGATACCGCCATCGGGCATCAGGACACGCTGTTCAATGCCATAGGGAGAATCGAGTGTCGGTATGATTTTTCTCTGTTCCACCCCGGCGGAAAAATCGGTACTGTAATTAAACCGTAACAAACTTACCCGTCCGTCCTCGAATGCAACGGCCACGAGCCCTTTATGACCCTGGTCTTCCGCAACCTGCGCCACATCCTGACCCCCCGGTCCAATCTCGACCGACTCGATTAGACGCAGGCCGTCCACGCTGAAAAACTGGGCCGAGCCTTTTTGGGTGATGCGGAAGGCGACTTGTTGCTGTTCTTCGAGCGACAGGAAAACGCTGTCGTTGCTCAGCCAGTCCGGGCTTTCAACCAGACTGGCCCGGGTCATCTTGGCCGGCAGAAACAGTGGTGTTACGACATAAAGAAGGTAAAACAGGATCAGCAGGACAGCGGCAATAACCACCAGCCCACCCAGACCGATGATCTTGCGGGCCAATGTATCGATATGGCCGCGGCGGCGATGAAACTTGTCGGAACGCACGGTAAGTTTCACCGGTTCGGCTAGGGGTGCTGAATTCATCAGGGCATCTTAGGCGGGATATATGACAATTTTGTTACAAGCGCAGCATGTGTGGTGTGTAAACGCTGCAATGCCTGGCTTTGAGGCATTTACTCGCGCTTACCCGTAGCGTCCCTCGATGTAATTGGTGGTTTCCCTGATTTTTGGATTCAGGAACATCTCACCGGTTTCGCCATGCTCGATCACTTTTCCCATCAGCATGAAAATACATTCCTCGCTGGCGCGACGGGCCTGTGCCATGTTGTGGGTTACAATCAGGATCGTATATTTCCCGCGCAAATCCCACAGCAGTTCTTCCACGGCTTCGGTGCCTTTCGGGTCCAGTGCCGAGCACGGTTCGTCCATCAGCAGTACGCTGGGCTTAACCGGCAGCAGACGGGCGATGCACAACTTCTGCTGTTCTTCCAGTGACAGTGAGGTGGCCTTGTGATGGAGCTTATCCTTGACCTTGTCCCACAACAATACCTGCTTAAGGGCGCTCTCGACTATCTCGTCCTGCGTCGCTTGATCAACCTTGCCGCCAGTATGGATCGTGTGGCCGAACAAAATATTCTTGCGGATCGAAATCGGCAGCGGATTGGGCCGCTGGAATACCATGCCCACCTGTTTGCGCACCTGCAGCATTTCAACGTCGGGGCCAAAGATGTTCTCCCCCATCACGTCGACCGCGCCGTTGATGCGCACGTAATCCATGCGCTCATTGATGCGGTTGACGGTGCGCAGAAAAGTGCTTTTGCCACATCCGGACGGACCGATCATCGAGGTAATCAGACCCTGTTTGATATCGAGATCAATGTCGAATAACGCCTGGAAGGTGCCATACCAGAGGTTTAGTTTGCGGGTTCGGATGGCCAGACTCGCATTGGCAGCCGGGTTTTTATCCAGACCGGTCATCAGCCAAATCTCCCTTCAACGTAATCACGGGTTCGCTGATCACTGACTTCCCCGGTGAACAAATCCTCGGTGATACCGACATCAAGACACTTTCCCTCCAGGAAAAAAGCCGTCCTGTCGGCCAGGCGCCTCGCCTGCTGCACCAGGTTGGTCACCAGGATGATGGTGATTTCATTTTTCAATTCCTTGAGCACATCCTCGATACGCATGGTTGTGACCGGGTCCACCGCAATAGAAAATTCATCCAGCATCAGTAGTTCAGGATCCTGCGAGAGAGCGCGCGCGATGGTCAAACGCTGTTGCTGTCCGCCGGATAACAAACTGCCCAATGAGTTGAGGCGATCTTTGACTTCATCCCAAAGTGCTGCCCGTCTCAGGCATCGTTCAACGATGACATCGAGTTCGGTCCTGTCTTTCTGACCGCCCAGCCGTGGAGCCAGGGCAACGTTGTCGTAGACTGAAAGGGGCAAACCCACCGGCAGCGGGAATACCACGCCTATCCGCCGGCG
>JBFZEL010000125.1:0-3582 GCA_041306925.1 Lysobacterales bacterium | reverse complement strand
CCGTTAACCTGAAGATTCTGGCCCGTCATAAAGCACTCGTCACTGGCGAGAAATACTGCCGCAGCCGCGATATCTTCTGATGTATTGAGACGGCCAAGCGGGTATTCCCTGATAAACGCTTCACGCATGCCCGGAACCACCAGATGTGAGGCGGTCATTGGCGATTCAGTAAGCCCTGGCGATATTGAATTCACCCTGATCCCACGCGCCCCAAACTCATCGGCAACAGCCCTGACTACGTGGTCAATGCCGGCTTTGGTGCCCATGTAAGCGTGATGGTTGCCAACCAGGATAGTGGCCGCGGCAGAAGATATCTGAA
The DNA here is from genome assembly GCA_041306925.1 of Lysobacterales bacterium. Lineage (GTDB taxonomy): Bacteria > Pseudomonadota > Gammaproteobacteria > Xanthomonadales > SZUA-36 > SZUA-36. The sequence goes on along the minus strand of JBFZEL010000125.1, from coordinate 3,263 downwards.
TGATCGAGGCTCTCTTGCTCATTTTACCTACCAGTACCTGCATGAGTTGAAAAGGCCCCTTGAACTGCAAATCCATCATGGCCTGCAAATCTTCCTCGGAGGTCTCCTCGAAGGGTACAAGCAAACCCCGGCCTGTGCTGTTCACGGCGATGTCCAGCGCGCCATACCGCTCGATGATGCTGTCCACTGACCGCTTGATGTCCGCCATGCGGGTGATGTCGCACTCGACGGCAAAACCACCAATATCCCCGGCCAGCTGATTCAGGCCGGCAGGGTTGCGGCCTCCAACAGCCACTTTGGCGCCCTCAGCGGCAAATCGCCTGGCAACAACTTGCCCCATGTTGCCCGCCCCTGCCGCGCCCAATACAAACGCCACTTTGCCTGCAAGTCTTCCCATCAGGTTTGATTCCTGTCCAGCCCCGGATTTGTTTATTGTGTTGATAGCGTCATACCGCTATCAACTGACCCTGGAATCCAGGCAATAAATCCAGTCTCTTGAGAGGCAGCATAAAGCAAAAACCAGGTCCCCGGGAACCTGATGTTCCAAAGTTTTTTGGCTTTACGCACTGGCGCTACCTGCAGTCCACCGCCCGTGGTGAAAAAAGCCTGGCTTTTTTGCGTCACGGGAACCCGGGACCGTTGGCTGGAAACGCAGACCCCGGCAAGTCGCGCTGCTTATAGCCGCCTCCATTCACTTGGCGCTATGATGTAGTGCCGCTTGCGGTTGTGAATTCCACCAATCGATGGATTGATTTACGCACGTCGAATTTATGACACCGGGGGATTGCAGGATCATGCCGGAGCCGGGCTGATAGCGGTGAACCGGCGTAAAAAGTAGCGGTCAACAAGCGCAGCACACAGACAGGAGAGCTAGCAATGAAGTTGGAAGACGGCCAGTTCGATGGCAGGGATTGGCTCCAGGCCGAACTTGATGACACCCTGGACGAAGACTACGAACTGGAGATGTCCGAACCGGCGTTGTCGCTGGAACTGCGCCGGATATACCAGAAGAAACACCCGGAGACCCTCGACCGGCAGGTCTATTTCAGGACGCTGCTGGCCCTGCAGTCGGAGCTGATCAAACTGCAGGACTGGGTTGAACACACCGGTGAAAAAATCGCGGTGATTTTCGAAGGACGTGATGCAGCGGGTAAGGGCAGTGTCATCAAGCGCATCACGCAACGGCTCAACCCGCGTGTGTGTCGCGTGGTGGCGCTGCAAAAACCCAGCGACCGTGAGACCAGGCAATGGTATTTCCAGCGCTATGTACCGCATCTGCCCGCCGGTGGTGAAATCGTGCTGTTCGACCGTTCCTGGTACAACCGCGCAGGCGTTGAACGCGTGATGGGCTTTGCCACGCCCGGGCAGGTGGAACAGTTTTTCCGCGATGTGCCGGAATTCGAAAAGATGCTGGTGCGCTCCGGCATCCGCCTGATCAAGTACTGGTTTTCGATTACTGACGAGGAACAGCAACTGCGCTTCCTGATGCGCATCCACGACCCCCTCAAACAGTGGAAGCTGAGCCCGATGGACCTGCAGTCCAGGGTCCGCTGGGAGCAGTACACCAAGGCCAAGGAGGAAATGTTCAAGCGCACCAACTTCCCCGATTCGCCCTGGTACGTGGTTCCGGCCAACGACAAGAAACGCGCACGCCTGAATTGCATACACCATTTTCTCGAGCAGATTCCCTACGAGGATGTGCCGGACCATGACGTGACGCTGCCCAACCGCGTGTTCAACGAGAACTACGAGCGCACCGTACTGCCGCCGGAACTGTACGTGCCGAGCCGTTATTGAACAGGGCTTATTTATACCCCGCCGCCTGCAACGAAAACAGATTGGCGTAATGCCCTTTCAGTTCCATCAACTGCTCGTGGCTGCCACGCTCGATCACCCGGCCGTTTTCGATGACGATGATCTGGCTGGCCATGCGCACGGTGGAAAACCGGTGCGAGATCAGGATGGCGATGCGGTTCTGGGTCAGCTTGCGGAAGTGTTCGAAGATTTTCGCCTCGGCGGCGGCGTCCATGGAAGCGGTGGGTTCATCCAGCACCAGGATGTCGGCATCGGTGCGCATGAAGGCGCGTGACAGGGCAATCTTCTGCCATTGTCCGCCGGACAGTTCCTGGCCGTTCTTGAACCACTTGCCAAGCTGTGTCTGGTAGCCGGCCGGCAGGGCCTCGACGAAGTCGTCCGCCATGCCTTTTCCCGCCGCTTCCCGCCAGCGCTGCGCGTCATCGAAGTAGCGTACATCGCCTGCGCCGATGTTTTCGCCGACCAGGAACTGGTAGCGCGAGAAATCCTGGAAGATCACACCGATGCGCTGGCGCAGGGTATTCTCTTCCCAGTCTTTCAGATCCATCCCATCGAGCAGGATACGGCCCTTGTCGGGATGATAAAGACGGGTCAGCAACTTGATCAGCGTGGTCTTGCCGGAGCCGTTTTCACCCACCAAGGCCAGCGACTCACCGGGCGGGATATGCAGGTCGATCTCCTTGAGCGCCGGTTCCGTGGCGCCCGGGTAGGTAAAGCTGACCCCCTCGAAACGCACGCCGTCGTGGGGTTGCGGACCGCTTACCTGGCCCGCCGTCGACATGCTTACCGGCGTTTCCAGGTATTCATACAGGGTGGACAGGTACAGGTTGTCCTCGTACATGCCGCCGATGGCGCTAAGGATCGCGGACACCGCCGACTGACCCTGACGGAACAGCATCAGGTACATGGTCATCTGGCCCAGCGTGATACGGCTGACGACGGTCGCAAAGGCGATCCAGGCGTAGGCACCGTACAATGCCGCGGTGCCGATCAGACCCAGCACAAAGCCCCAGCCGTCACGGCGTATGGCAAGCGCCCGGTCCGCCTTGTACAGGCGGTGAAATATATCCTGGTAGCGTTGCAGCAGCAGCGGGCCCAGACCGAACAGCTTCACTTCCTTTACATGGTCTTCACGCGCGATCACGGTCTCGAGGTAAATCTGCATGCGGGTTTCGGGCGAGCGCCAGCGGAACAGTGTGAACGCCTCACCCGAAAATCGCGTTTCCGCCACGAAAGATGGCAGGCCGGCCAGCACCAGGATCAGCACCGCCCAGGGTGAAAACTGCACCAGCAGCACAGCGTAGCTGATCAGCGAGATCAAATTCTGGGCAAGGCCAAAAGTGCGGTTGACCAGCGACAGGGGCCGGCTGGAGGCCTCGCGCCGGGCGCGGGTCAGCTTGTCATAAAACTCCGAGTCCTCAAACTGCGCCAGTTCCAGCGTGATCGCT
>JBFZEL010000124.1:0-3088 GCA_041306925.1 Lysobacterales bacterium | reverse complement strand
ATTGGGTTGAGTCGCCATAGTCGAACGTCTATTATCTTTCTGCTTGCCTGCCGTCCAGCTTCCGGTGAACAGTTTCATTCGTTAATCCATCAAGGATCTTTAATTCCATGACCGCCAGCATGACCGGGTTTGCCGCCCACACGTTCAGCCTCGGCGCGACAAGTGTCGCCGTCGATCTGAGAAGCGTCAAACAACGTTATCTCGAAACCCATTTTCGCCTGGCCGAAGAGATTCGTGCAATGGAACCGCGGATCCTAGAACTGATCGGCCATCGCCTGACCCGCGGCAAAGTGGAATGTCGAATCAGCCTTACCGCACTCCCCGCTGCCAGCGAGGATAACGGCCTCAATCCGACGATTCTTGAGCGTCTGCAACTGTGGCAGGCCGATGTCAGACGGCAGTTTCCCGATGCCCCCGCTCTCGGCGTCGCGGAGATTTTACGCTGGCCCGGACTGCTGCAGGGGTCATCGCTGCCGATCGAGAGTCTGAATCAACGCACACTCGAAGCAGTTCAGCAGACGCTTGACGATCTGGTCGAAGCACGCCGGCGCGAGGGTGCAACGCTGCGCCAACACATTCTCGCCCGGCTCGATGCAGCCGAACAGCATATCGACACCCTCAGACCGCTATTGCCTACCCTGGTGGCCGCGCAACGCGAAAAACTCGCCGCCAGGTTGCGCGAGGCACTGGGCGAACCGGGCCACGAGCGCCTCGCGCAGGAGCTTGCCCTGTTTGCGCAAAAAGTCGATATCGACGAGGAAATCTCCCGGTTTCACAGCCATATCGCTGAAGTGCGTCGCGTCCTTGCGCAAACCGGAGCGGTCGGCAAGCGCCTCGACTTCCTGATGCAGGAACTGCACCGCGAAGCCAATACCATGGGATCAAAATCGGTCACTGTTGAAACCTCGAGGGTCTCCCTGGAGCTCAAGGTGCTGATCGAACAGATGCGCGAACAAGTCCAAAATATTGAGTAAGCAAACCATGAACTCCACCCCCCGCAAAGGCGTACTTTACATAGTCAGCGCCCCTTCCGGCGCCGGCAAGACCAGCCTGGTCAAGGCCCTGCTAAAGGCTGACAACGCCATCCGGCTGTCGATTTCCTACACTACCCGCCCGCCTCGCCCCGGCGAGCACGACGGCAAGGACTACCACTTTGTCAGCCGTGAGCACTTCGAGACCATGCTGGACCAGCAGGAGTTTCTGGAAAGCGCAGAGGTTTACGGCAACTACTACGGCACCTCTAAAAGCGGCATCCAGCGCGATCTAGAGGCGGGGCGAGACATCCTGCTGGAAATCGACTGGCAGGGTGCGGCCCAGGTCAAGCAGTTCTTTCCCGAGGCAGCATCGATTTTTGTTTTACCGCCTTCGTTCAACGCCCTGCGCTCACGCCTCGCCGGCCGCGGCCAGGACAGCGCGGAGGTGATCGAGCGTCGCCTGGCCTCGGCTGCGGAGGACGTCAGCCATGCTGAAGGGTTCGACTATATAATTGTCAACGACGACTTTGACGAGGCGCTGCTCGATTTGCTCGCCATTGCGCGCAGCGTGCGCCTGCAGGGTGAACGCCAGATCGTTCGTCATGCCGCACTATTTGACGAGTTTCAGCGTCTTGCCTGAACCCAAACAACCGAACCGGAGTAATTAAATGGCCCGCATCACCGTCGACGACTGCATCGAAGTTTTTCCGAACCGTTTTGAATTGACCCTTGCCGTCACCTATCGTGCGCGCCAGCTGGCGCAAGGTTCGCAGCCGCTGGTGGACTCGAAGGACAAGCCGGTTGTCACCGCACTGCGTGAAATCGCTGCCGGAAAGGTGGGGCGTGAAATCCTCAATCGGGGCCGCGCCTGACCTGACCCCCGCTGTTCCACCGGCGCGCAATCATCACGCGCCGCTGCCGGCTCACGAGTTCGAGACCCTGCTGCCGGCGCTCGACTATCTTTCAGAAGAAGAAATCGCCCTGGTTCGCCAGGCTTTCGAATTCAGCCGCCAGGCCCACGAAGGCCAGTTCCGCAAGAGCGGCGAACCCTACATTTCCCATCCCCTGGCCGTTGCCGGCATTCTTGTCGGCTGGCACCTTGACGCTCAGACACTCTGCGCCGCGCTGCTGCATGACGTGGTCGAGGACACCCCGGCTACCGCCGGGGAAATCGAGGAGCGTTTCGACAAGGCGGTCTCGCTGCTGGTCGAGGGTGTGTCCAAGCTCGACAAACTGTCGTTCGAATCAGAGCAACATGCCCAGGCCGAGAATTTTCGTAAGATGCTGCTGGCGATGGCGCAGGACGTACGGGTCATCCTGGTGAAGCTTGCCGATCGCCTGCACAACATGCACACCATGGGCTCGATGCCGCCTGAAAAACGCAAGCGCATCGCCGGCGAAACGCTGGAAATCTATGCGCCCATCGCCAACCGCCTCGGGCTGCACACGGTTTATCAGGAACTCGAGGATCTTGGCTTCCGCTTTTACTACCCCAACCGATACCGGGTGCTGTCGAAGGCGGTGAAGGCTGCACGTGGCAATCGCCGCGAACTGGTGGAAAAAGTGAAGCTGGCGATGCAGGAAAAGCTCGAACACTGCAAGATCGAAGCCACCATCAGCGGCCGTGAGAAGCACCTCTACAGCATCTACCGCAAGATGCAGGAGAAGAACCTGGCGTTTTCCGAAGTGTTCGACATCTACGGCTTGCGCGTCGTGGTGCGCGACCAGCCGTCCTGCTATCTGGCGCTGGGCGCGCTGCATGCCCTGTACAAACCGATCCCGGGCAAGTTCAAGGACTACATTGCGATCCCCAAGGCCAACGGCTACCAGTCACTGCATTCGATCCTGTTCGGCCCCAGCGGTACTCCGCTGGAGGTGCAGATCCGCACCACCGACATGAATCGCCTGGCCGAGTCCGGGGTCGCCTCGCACTGGATGTACAAATCCGCCGATGCCTCGCTCAACGACGTGCAGACGCGCACCCACCGCTGGCTGCAGTCGCTGCTCGACATCCAGGCCGACCATGGTGATTCGCCGGAGTTCCTCGAGCACATCAAGGTCGACCTGTTCCCCGACGAGGTCTACGTCTTCACCCCCAAGGGCAAGATCATGGC
>JBFZEL010000123.1:0-4798 GCA_041306925.1 Lysobacterales bacterium | reverse complement strand
GCGTTCCTCGGGTAAATACAGGAACTGCCGAGGAATAACAGGCGCGTTACACCCGCCTCCCAGGCGGCGTGGATGACGTTGGCGGCGATCACCAGGTTGCTGTGGATGAATTGTGCCGGGAAGCTGTTATTGGCATGGATGCCACCCACTTTTGCCGCAGCCAGGAAGATGTAATCGGGTTTTTCGGTCAGGATCAGGTCACGCACCTGCTGCTGTTGTTCGAGATCGGCCTCGTCGCGTGTTTTTAACAGCAGGTTTTCACAACCGGCCTGCAGCAGGCGCCGCACCAGCGCGGCGCCCACCATGCCGCGGTGTCCGGCCACGTAGACCTTGCCGTACCTGAGGCTGGCGAGTTCAGTCGGATCCGGTTTGGACATGTGCCGGCTCATTCATGGTGGTTGAATACCTTGAAGCCCTCTTTGGCCACGACCGCGTCACGCTGCGCCACGGCGAGGTCCCCGGTGACCATCTCCTCGACCAGTTGGGCGAAACTGATGCGTGGTTGCCAGCCCAGCTTCCGGCGGGCCTTGCTGGCGTCGCCGAGCAGTGTTGCCACCTCGGTCGGACGGAAGTAGCGCGGATCGATGCGGATGATGACGTCACCGGCTTGCGGACCGGAATCGCCAGCGTTCTCGGCTACGCGTCCGATCTCGTCGATCCCCTGGCCTTCCCAGGCGATGCGGATGCCGAGGTGTTTTACCGCCTCTTCGATAAACTGGCGGACTGAATACTGTTCGCCGGTCGCAATGACATAATCATCCGGCGTGTCCTGTTGCAGGATCAGCCATTGCGCCTCGATGAAATCGCGGGCGTGCCCCCAGTCGCGTTTTGCATCGATGTTGCCGAGGTGCAGGGTGTCCTGCAGGCCTGTCCTGATACGCGCCAGCGCACGGGTGATCTTACGGGTGACAAAGGTCTCGCCGCGGATCGGTGATTCGTGGTTGAACAGGATACCGTTGCAGGTGAACATGCAGTAGTCCTCGCGGTAGTTCACCACGATCCAGTAGGCGTAGAGCTTGGCGACCGCGTAGGGTGAGCGCGGGTAAAACGGTGTCCTCTCATTCTGCGGGGTTTCCTGCACCAGGCCATAGAGTTCGGAGGTGGAGGCTTGGTAGAAACGGGTTTTGTCCGTCAGGTTCAGCAGTCGTATCGCTTCGAGCAGTCGCAGCGGACCCATGGCGTCCGTGTTGGCCGTGTATTCCGGGGTTTCAAACGAAACCGCCACGTGACTCTGGGCCGCCAGGTTATAGATTTCATCGGGTTGCACTTCCTGCACCACGCGGATCAGGTTGGTCGAATCGGTCATGTCACCGTAATGCAGGATAAAATCCCGTCCGGAGACGTGCGGGTCCTGGTATAAATGGTCGATGCGGTCGGTGTTGAAAGAGGAGGCGCGGCGCTTGATGCCATGGACTTCGTAACCCTTGCCAAGCAGGAATTCCGCCAGGTAGGCTCCGTCCTGGCCGGTCACACCGGTGATGAGTGCGCGTTTTTTCAATTGGGGTCCCCGGCATCGTTTGCCAATTCAGTCATGCCCGTGAGCGCGATTGTACTGTATTTGCCGGCCTGATTTGACCGGCTTGGACACAGCAGGCTCAGCTTTTGCCGAGCGGGCGCAAACGGGCGGTAAAATGCCTCAGCGAAGCAGGCTCCCAGGTCACTTCCATTCCGGGAATATCAGCGAGCTTGGTGCCGAGTTCCGCGAAGACCTCGACGATATAGTCTGCCTGGGCCTGGGTGTACACCCGGCGCGGCATTGCCAGCCTGACCAGTTCCATGGCGGCCGGTTTTTCACTGCCGTCCGGTTGGCGGCCAAACATGAAGCTGCCGATTTCGACCCCGCGGATACCGCCGTGAATGTATAGGGCCACCGCCAGCGCCTGGCCGGGATACTGCAGGGCAGGGATGTGCGACAGCATTTTTTTCGCATCGATAAAAATGGCGTGGCCACCCGCCGGCTTGATCACCGGGACCCCCATCGCATCGAGTCGTTCGTTGATGTACTGGATGGATCTTATCCGGTACTGCAGGTAGTCCTCGTGGACGATTTCCTCGAGACCCGTGGCGATACATTCCATGTCACGCCCCGACAGACCGCCGTAGGTCGGGAAACCCTCTGTCATGATCAGGCGGGTGCGGGCTTTTTCCGCCCAGACATCGTTGTTCAATGCCAGCCAGCCACCCATGTTGGAGAAGGTGTCCTTCTTGGCACTCATGGTCATGCCGTCGGCATGGGTAAATATTTCCCGGACGATTTCCTTGACGGACTTATGTTGATAACCGGGCTCGCGCAGCTTGATGAAATAGGCGTTTTCCGCGAAACGGGCGCCGTCGATGATCAGCGGCTTGCCGTACTTTTCACAGATGGCCTTGGTACCGCGGATATTGGCCATCGAAACAGGTTGGCCGCCAGCCGCGTTGTTGGTGATGGTGATCTCGACCATCGGAATATTGTCGGCCTCGGCGGCCAGCAGCTGTTCCAGCCGGTCGAGGTCCATGTTGCCCTTGAACGGATATTCCAGCGCCGTGTCGAGACCCTCCGGGATCAGCAGGTCGCGGGCATCGATACCCGCGTCCTCAAAATTGGCGCGGGTGGTGTCGAAATGCGTGTTGTTGGGTACGATTTTGCCCTTGCCGTGGCCATCGGCAACCACGAATGTCAGGATATGCTCGGCCGCCCGGCCCTGGTGGGTGGGTATGATATGCTTGAACGGCATCAGGTCGCTGACCGCGGCTTCGAAACGGTAATAGGAAGGTGAACCCGCGTAGGATTCATCACCCTTCATCAGCGCGGCCCATTGGTTGGTGCTCATCGCGCCGGTGCCTGAATCGGTCAGCAGGTCGATGATGACATCCTCGGACTTTATCGAAAACAGGTTGTAATGGGCTTCCCGGATCAGCTTCTGGCGCTCATCGAGCGTGGTCATTTTTATCGGCTCAACCGTCTTGATGCGGAACGGTTCGATGATGGTTTTCATGGCTGTTTCCTGAAATCTAATGATGGCTGCAACAATCTGCTGATCGCCGCCTTTGGGACCCCGTGGTTGGCCGCTTCTTCAATCCCTGAAGATGCTCAGGACTCGAGACTGAATTCTTTTTCATGCATGAAGGCGGCATGCCTGGGCGCCCGCTTGGTGCGGCTCCATTCCTCGACCATCGCCGGCGCCAGGGCGTGCAGTTTCTCCAGCGCACCGGGACGTTCGACGTTGGCGCAGAGTTCAAGGCGGTGGCCATTGGGGTCGAAGAAGTAGATGGATTTGAACAGGTAATGGTCGGTCGGGCCGATGACCTCCAGACCTGCGGCGGCGATTTTTTCCCGGGCCGCCAGCAATTCGTCCATGTCGCCAAGCTCGAAGGCGATATGCTGCACCCAGGCCGGTGTGTTTTCATCGCGGCCCATCGGCGGTGAATTGGGTATTTCAAAAAAGGCCAGTACGTTGCCCTGGCCGGCGTCGAGAAAGATGTGGATATACGGGTCGGGGGCCTTGGTGCTCGGCACCCGGTCCTCGGCAATGGCCAGCACCAGGTCCATGTCGAGCACATCCCGGTAGAATGCGACCGTCTCTTGCGCGTCTTTGCAGCGGTAGGCGACGTGGTGTATTTTCCTGATATTCATAATGGTTCCACCTGCATTTTAGCGCTTGTGTTCAGGTCTTGTCGCCCGCGCTGATCACCCCGCGACGCAACTGGTCACGTTCCATGGACTCGAACAAGGCCGTGAAGTTGCCCTCGCCAAAGCCTTCGTCCTTCTTGCGCTGGATGAACTCGAAGAACACCGGCCCGATCATGGTTTCGGAGAAGATCTGCAACAGCAGGCGCGGATCGTCGTTGGCGGTGGAACCATCGAGCAGGATACCGCGCGATTTGAGTTCGGCAACCGGTTCGCCGTGACCCGGCAGACGCTCATCGAGCATCTCGTAGTAGGTGGAAGGCGGCGCCGTCATGAACGGCAGACCCCTGGCCTTGAGGGCGTCCCAACACGCGTAAAGGTCGTCACAGATCAGTGCGATATGCTGGATGCCTTCGCCGTTATAGGCCATCAGGAATTCTTCGATCTGGCCCACGCCGTTGGAGGCTTCCTCATTCAGCGGGATGCGGATTTTGCCGTCCGGTGCGGTCATGGCCTTGGACAGCAGACCGGTGTATTCACCCTTGATATCAAAATAACGGATTTCACGGAAATTGAAAATGCGCCGGTAATATTCCGCCCAGAACTGCATGCGGCCACGGTATACATTATGGGTCATGTGGTCGATCAGTTTTAAACCGCAACCGCGGGGGTGGCGGTCCACATCTGCGTAAAACACAAAATCGATGTCGTAGAAACTGTGATCCTGCTGGTAACGGTCGATCATGTATAGCGGTGCGCCACCGATACCCTTGATCGCGGGCAGACGCAACTCCATCGGACCGGCCGGAATGTCGATCGGTTGCGCACCCAGTTGCAGGGCCCGGTAGTACGCGGCATGGGCGTCCTTGACCCTGAAGGCCATGCCGCAGACACAGGGTCCGTGTTCCTCGGCGAAATAGGCGGCGTGGCTGTTAGGTTCCTCGTTGAGAATGAAGTTGATCTCGCCCTGGCGATAGAGGGTAACCTTCTTGGAACGGTGCCCGGCAACGGCGGAGAAGCCCAGCATTTCGAATACGGGTTCCAGCACTCCCGGGGCGGGGGATGCGAACTCAACAAATTCGAAGCCGTCCAGGCCCATCGGGTTGTCAAACAGGTCTGTCATTCATAACTCTCCATTGGAAGTAGGGGAAGTAGGGGGTCAGGTTCAATTGGATTCTAATTGAACCT
>JBFZEL010000122.1:0-3802 GCA_041306925.1 Lysobacterales bacterium | reverse complement strand
GTTGTAGCGCGCAACTGTCTTTTCATCGCTGTCTCTGCCCAGCAGGTGGGTATGAATACGAATCTGCCATAGCATCATATCCATCCATGATGTGCCGTAGTGCAGCATCTGCAGATAGTCGACCCGCGCCAGCGAAAATGGTTCGGGTACGGGCGCCAGGCCCTTCTCGGGAAACAGGTCCGCCAGCAGCGACACCATGGCGCCGCTCTCCAGCATGATATGGCGCTCACCCGTTTCCAGTGTGATCTCCAGCACCGGTACATTGTGGTTCGGGTTTTTTTGCAGGTAATCCGGGCTGTACTGCACACCCTCATACAGCGGCACCACCTCGACGTCGAAGTTGTCATCCAGCAACTCGTGCAGCAACCATTTGACGCGAGCACTGCGGGTTGCCGGAAAGTGGTACAATTTTAGTCGCGTAAAGTTCATGGGCTTAGCTCGGTGAAATGGGTCTGGTTGAACCGCTATCATACCGTTGTTATCAGGAGTAAATCACCATGTCACAACTTGACGACGCTCTCACTCTGCGCTCTACCGAGGAGGGGCTCTGGTCAGGCTTTTCCGATCCACGGTATGAAGCAATAACTGGCATGTACGGTGGCTGGACCGCAGCGGTGCTGCTGCGGGCAGTCATGCTGGCGGCAGACCCGCAATTCACGCCGTCAGCACTGACCATCAACTACATCCAGAAGATTGAGCCGGGCCGGGATGTGTTCATCAGAGTCAGGTGCATCGGCGGTAGCCGCTCGATACAGCATTGGCAGGCGGAAGTTGTGCACGAAGCTGCAGGGCCTGTCCTGGCGCATGCGCTGCTGGTACTGGCGGCGCGTCGTGACACTGACGGCCATACCGAGCCGTCAATGCCAGAGGTACCCGATCCCAAAACGTTCGAGGATTTCTATCCGCCTTTTCCGGGCGGCAAAATCGCCACTAAGAGACCAGTTTACGGTTACCCCCCGTTTGCGCGCAGCGACACCGCGTCTATGGCATGGGTGCGTGAGTTCGCCGGACGAAAGCTCGACCATCTGCAGCTCGCGTTCCTGTCTGACCTGTATCCGCCGCGACCGTTCTTCTGGAATGCTGCTCCACGCCCCTATGCAACCATGTCGCTGTCGGTGTACTTCCATGCGACGCCGGCTGAGATTGAGTCGGTTGGTGCTGACTTTATTCTTAACGAGGCCATTGGCACCCGCGGTGACCACTCGACGTCGGGGCAACAGGCCCGACTGTGGAGCCGGGACGGCAAGCTGCTGGCGACGACCGAACAATTGGGCTGGTTCAGGTAAGCGGGCGCTCGTTCAGGAATTAACGTGATATGAATTGCATGATCACCGCCGCGAGCAAGATTTCAGGTCAATAGGCGGGAATTTCGCGAATTTCTATCGTCCAGCGAGTCCATTTGACAGAGTCAGTCAGGAAATTTACTCTCAAAAGGCCTTTTATACTTACTATACGTAGGGAGAGACGCCAATGGCCCTAGTGACGGTGGAGCGGCGCGCGGGCGCGGCGATCATGACCTATGCGAACCCGCCCTTCGGCACGATGACAGCTACGGGCGCGCAGGAGATGCTGGATGCGTTCCGGCCACTGGCCGCCGACCCGACCGTGCGTTCGGTGATCATCACCGGCGGCGTTCCGGGCATCTTTATCCGCCACTACGACGTCGACGAACTGTCTGCGATGGGTGAGCAGCTCAAGGACCGACCCCTGCCGCCGCCGTCCGACGATCCGCCCGAGCAGGGTTTCCTGGCCCTGGTCGACGACATCGCCGCCGCACCAAAGCCGGTGGTGGCCGCAATCAACGGCCTGTGCATGGGCGGCGGCTTCGAGCTGACGCTGGCCTGCGACCTGCGGATCGCCGATCCCAAGGCGGGCGCCATCGGCCTGCCAGAGACCCGCATCGGCATCTTCCCCGGCGGGGGCGGCACCCAGCGGCTTCCGCGCGTGGTGGGCGAGGCCAAGGCGCTGGAGATCATCCTGCGCGGCCTCACCTTCACTGGCGAACAGGCGCACGCCATCGGCATGGTCCACGAACTGGCCGACGACCCGCTGGCCCGCGCGCTGGAGATCGCCGACGAGTGGGACGGCTGGGGCGCCGAGGGCCTAGCTTACGCCAAGCGCCTCACCCGCGCGGCCCTCGACCGCCCGGTCGCGACCGGCCTGGCGGACGAGCGCTGGGGGTTCCTCGAGGTGATGCAGCAGGCTTCGGCCCGCTCGGGCCTTGAGACAGGCCGCCAGCCCGCGGAGATCCAGAAGCTTTAGCTACCCCTGGCTTGGCCGCCCCAGGGTTTTGACAAGTTAACTTCTCCAGATCCTGATAAACCGGTATCCAGTATCAGGCCGCAGCCAATGACCATTCTTTGAACGAATTCATCCTGAGATTTCTATAATGATTAGCGGGTACCAGGTGACGACCGAGTGGGTCATCCCCCTGATTTGTCGGATTGCCGGAGGCAGGCTGGCTCCTCGCCATAGTCACAGCCGCTCAACTCGGCCTTACAAAGACATTTTTTACAAAACCTATAAGATCGGGACTATAGTTATCCCGCTTTCATCATAAGCTCATAGACTTCAGAAAAGAGGGAGAAGTATGAGAAAAGAATATCGTGCATTGGCCTTTATTTGCGTAGCGGGTACTGCGCTCACCGCATGCAGCGCCGACGATTCACTCTCCGGCAAGTATGCTGCCGACTTTGAGGGGGAGAGGATGGTCATCAACTTCATCGACGACTCAAAGGCCACGTTTACCATGGGTGAGAGCGATGGCGGTTTTACGGTAGATTGCGCCTATGAGGCCGGCGAAACGCTCATCATGTTGAACTGTGTCGGAAGCTCGGGCATATCGTTGACGCGGGTCGACGGCGGCCTGGAGGCCAATATGGGCGGTATGCTGGTCAACTACAAGAAACAATGACCGGTGTATGAAATCGCACCCTGAAGCCGGTGCATGAGCGGCGGGCGGCGCCTGCGCCTTATCGGGGGACTGGTTATGGCCCCTGTTTCAGCTGGACGTTATCCGGCTTCCAGAGCCGGTCGCGATGGGCTGAGTTGACCTGGGTAATCCAATCCTTGATGCAGAGGTTCTGCCCATCGTAATCGGGACTGGAGGAATAAACGGTGATCACGCCTTCGGACAGCAGGCCAACGCTCACATTACAACTGAAGGGTTCCAGGCACACAACCGCTTCCTCCTCACCGCCGTGGTGGGCCGCATTGCCGGCCAGGGACAGCACACCGGATACAAGATCCACTGAGCCGCGGACATCGAGGTTTGCCATAAAATGCTGCTTCTTCGGACCCAGCAGGGTGTCCAGCGCACCACTAACGAAGGGCTCACCCAGCAGGGCAGCGGTATCGTAGCTGCCGGCATACCGGGTCACCAGGGCGGGGATGCCTGCGCTATCGGGAATAACCTGTGGGCAATCAGCCCAGGCCGGACCGGACACAAGCCAGTAGAGTGTCGGCAATAGCGACCTGCATCGATGGCTGGCTATGGCGCTCAGCAAATTGTTACCCCATTTGCCAACTTTTGTTGGCTCTTGCGCAAGCTGGGCTCACTACTGCCGCGAGTGGGCGCGCGGAATTCGCAAGTTCGACTCTTGAAGTAAAACACCCGGGTTCTGTCCCCTGCCATTGGCAACCGGTATCGTGAGCAGCGCTGGCTCGTATTGATTCAACGGCAGAACTGCATCGACCTGAACGGCAAACGCTATACCCGCCTCAATGTCACTGTCAATCGATATCGCGGTGCGGCGGGTGGCGAGAAAGGTCGCCAGATATAATTGAAACCTGCCGCCCTGCA
>JBFZEL010000121.1:0-12400 GCA_041306925.1 Lysobacterales bacterium | reverse complement strand
GCTCTTCCGATCTTCCAGCGCCTCGCACATGGCTTTGACACCCTTGACATTCGCGGCGGAAAAGTCGGTGGCAGCGCGCCCCCTGACGCTACCGGCGCAATAGATCACTGCGCTGCAACCGGCAGTGGCAGCGGCGAGCCTTTCCACATCTGCCAGATCTGCAGGGATCTGCTCGCAAGCGTCGGGGAGCCTCTCATCGGTCTGCCTGCCGGGACGTATCATTGCCCGTACGGTGACACCGGACCTGAGTAACGCGGATACCAGGCGCTGGCCGATAAAACCGGTAGCGCCTGTAATCAATACTGCTGGGGATGACGCCTGCAAATCAGGCGGGTAGCTTAGCGCCGACCCGGGTCACTGACCGCTCCACATCCTGCAGGGTCTTACGTGCGAGGTAGTCCTGCTTGGACTGGGATCTCGAAAGCTTGCCGGAAGAGGTCCGCGGCAAGGTACCCCTCGCAGCCAGGTCAATCTGCACGTTGATGCCAAAATGGGCGTGGATGGAACTGCTGATATCCGCAACGATTTGCTGACGGCTGTCAGCGTCCTTTTCCTTGGTTTCAACGACCAGCACGGCCTGTTCTTCCTTGCCTTCAAGGCTGACCGAAAAGGCGGCGACACCACCCAGCTTGACGCCGCAGGTTTGCTGTGCCAACACTTCCAGGTCATAGGGCCAGATATTACGCCCCTTGATGATGATGACGTCCTTGCTGCGCGAGGTGATGACGAGGTGGTCATCGATGCGGTAACCGATATCACCGGTATTGAGCCAACCGTCTTGCGAGAGTACTTCCGAGGTGGATTTCTCATCGAGGAAATAACCGCGCATCACGCTGGGTCCTTTCAAAAACACATGCCCGCAGTGACGATTCGGCATTTCGTTACCCTGGTCGTCGAGGATCGAAAATTCAAAGCCGGGTAATAGCTTGCCGCAATCCACGTAAGCGGAAGTGTACATGGCATCGCCGTTTGATGGTCTTGCTTCACCCTTATCCGCCATGATCTTCCGGTCGACCACATCGACGGTCAGACCCTCGCCCAACGGCGCGAAGCTGGTGGCCAGGACGCACTCGGCCATGCCGTAGCAGGCCACATAAGCTTTCCGGTCAAAACCGCAGGGTTCGAGGATTTTCGCGAATTCCGCCAAGGGTTCAGGATTGATGCGTTCGGCGCCGACGCAGGCTGCCCGCCAATTGCTGAGGTCGTAGCCTTCAACATCGGAAGGCCGTAATCTTTTGGCGCACAGGGCGTAACCAAAAGTGGGTGCGGAAGAAATTGTGCCGCCGTTATCCGACAATATTTTCAGCCACAACCTCGGCCGCATGGCAAAGGTGCGAGAACTGAGATAGTCAACCGATAGCTGTCCGATCAACGGCACCAGGATAAAACCAACCAGGCCCATATCATGATAGAAAGGCAGCCACGAGACGAAGCGGTCAGCTGCATTCAGCTTCAGGCCATAACGGGCGATTTCCATCAGGTTGTTCAATACGGTCTTTTGGGTGACTTCCACGCCACGCGGGAAGCTCGTGCTGCCGGATGTGTACTGGAGATAGGCCGGGTCGTTCTCGCCCAATGGTTCGAACTCGACGTCCGCCTCGGGCAGAAGATCAAAATCGGCCTGCCTGCCAGCCATTAGCAGGTCGAGACCTTCGACCGCCTCGGCCATGAAATTGGCGTGCGTATCGGGGGCGACCACGATCGACGCGCCACAGCTCTTCAGCATGCGCCTGACCTGGCTCACGTAGGCGCCATGCGCACCCAACTGGATACCCGCAGGCAGCGCGACAGGAATCAATCCGGCATACTGACAGGCGAAAAAGAAGCGGTGGAACATCGGTTCCGTTTCAGCAATGATGCCGACCCGCGCCCCGCGTTCGCAGCCAAGACTGAGTAAACGCCGGGCGATCACCTTGGCCTCGTCGCGTAAATCCGCATAGGACAGAACCGCGGAGAGCTGACCACTTCCATCGTAAAAATTAAAACCTGTGACGCCTTGCGCGGCGAACTCCAGCGCATCCACCAGGTTTGTGTAAGGGGCAATTTTAACAGGCAGATCAGTGTTGGCTGGAGTTGGCGTCATGGGCTTCATATTCACCACAGCACGGTGCAATTTGCACTCAACAAAGAAATTTTGAATACCACTACGTAGGCCTCGATTTTAAAGTTATTGGCTTCTGGTCAAACAAATTTAGATAAGCCAAAACAGTCCCCCAACTGCGCTTTTTAAAATTTGTTCTCGCAGATTTAACTTACAAATTCCTTAACTTCATCTGGTTCACCCCGCTTTTTGGACACCTTGATAACATAATGGCACTTCACTTCAAGCGAGTTCAACAACAACCTGCATAAGTCAGCTTTCTTGTTTAATGGCAGATTATACCCAACTCAACCGGTATATGCGCTATGTTACAGTTTTTTTTCAGTCAACAGACAATTTCAGTTTGGCTATGCACCCTCGCCGCGTGACTATTTTACGCGCTTTAAGCGTCTTTTCCAGTCACGGCCTGCGTGCCCGCCGGGTGCATCCAAAACAGCAATGCGTCAAACTGCAGCACTATGAAAGTAACAATCTGGCTATCCGTGGTTTCGATCTGTCTTTTGGCAGCGATGTCACCGGGTCCATCGCTGGCCGTGGTGTTACAGCAGACGCTCAGGGGTGGTCGTAAAACGGGTCTGATCGCGGCGTCGACACACGCTTTGGGCATCGGTCTTTACGCATTGTTGTGCATATCCGGCATCGCCGTCATGATCACCGCATCAAAGTTGTTGTTCACGGCGCTGCAGTGGCTTGGCGCTGGTTATCTCATCTGGATCGGCATCAAGGGCCTGCGGGCACGCGCCGGTGCGGGCGAGTTGGTGGTGAACACACCGACCACCGGCAGTGCCGCGCGCGATGGTTTCCTGGTGGTATTTCTGAATCCGAAGGTCGCGGTATTTTTTATCGCCCTGTTCAGCCAGGTCATCGGCAGTGAAACGACCTGGCTGGAAAAGCTCGTCTATGCCGCCACCGCTCTTATCATCGACATGGGCTGGTACATGTTCGTCGCCTGGTCATTCTCGAACCCGCGCTGGCTTGGGCGCCTGCAACGCAATGTCGTCTGGCTCGAACGCGTGTTCGGCGTGATCCTGATTGCCCTCGCGATACGGTTGCTGGCAGGCGGTCTCGTCAATTGACTGACTTTTTGGCCACATCGTCGCGCAGGTAGACGGGCTGGGCCTGTTCCGCGGGCAGCGGTTGGTTGGTTTTCAGCCACTCCCGAGCCAGTTGCAGCACGCTTGATGCCTTTGGCCAGACGTCGTAACGCAGACCACAGAGTTGCGCCGACAGGGCATGCAATGCCTCGTAACGGTCAAAGCCGTTGCCGATACCGAAGGGTTTGCCGAGCAGCGGAACGCGAACATCTGCAGGAGCACAGACCGACTCGGCGCTGAGCGGCAGCATGATGCCGTTTTCATTGACTTTGAACAGGCCGGTAAAAACCTCGTTCATGCGCGCATCCAGCGCCACCAGCGCGACACCCACACCGTCCCGGGCGGCCGTTTGCGCCGTTGCTGCAAGACTGGATACGGGTATGACCGGACGGTCCGATGCCCATGCCAGGCCCTGCACGACGCCGATACCGATGCGCAGACTGGTAAAACTGCCCGGACCGCGACTGAAGGCGATGGCATCGATTGACGTATAACCCAGACCCGCTTCCGCCAGCAGTTGACCGACCCAGGGCAGCAGCAATTCGGCGTGCTGGCGGGGTGCATGCTGGAAACGCTCCAGGACTTCGCCATTGACACTGAGGGCCACGGAACAGGTTTCGGTGGCTGTTTCAATCGCCAGTAGATTCATTCGCAAAAAACTCCACGACACGGTCACGGTCCAGCGTTTGCCGCATGGGCGGAAGGCTGTCCAGAAAAACGCTGCCGTAACCCCTGGTCTTCAGCCGGCGGTCGCAAATGACCAGTACCCCGCGGTCGTTGACATCGCGTATCAGGCGACCGGCGCCCTGCTTCAGCGTGATGACGGCTTGCGGCAAAAACAACTCCATGAAAGGATTGCCCCCATGCTGTCGCAATTGGTTGCTGCGTGCAACCATCACCGGATCATTGGGTGGCGCAAACGGCAGTTTATCGATGATAACCAGTGACAATGCCTCGCCCATCACGTCCACGCCGCCCCAAAAACTCGCGGAACCCAGCAGGATGCCGTCACCCGATGCACGAAATGCTTCGAGCAACATGCTGCGGGGCATGTCACCCTGCACGAACAGCGGATGCTCAATGGTACCGGCGAGAAACTCCGCGGCCTGTTTCAATGCCCTGTGCGAGGTAAACAGGATAAAGGCACGACCTTTGCTGGCCTTGAGGACCGGCCGGACGCGGGTCAGCAGTTCGGCAACGAAGGATGCTTCGCGCGGCTCCGGCAGGTCGTCCGGTAACCACAGCAACGCGTGGTTCGCGTAATCAAACGGCGAATCAAGTTTCAGCGTTTCGGCATCGCGCAAACCCAGCTGGTGTATGAAATGATCGAAACCACCATTGACCGACAGGGTCGCCGAGGTAAACACCCAGGCGGCATCCAGTTGCTCGCAGAAGCTCGAAAACAGGTTCGAGATATCCAGCGGCGTGCTGTGGATCAGCACGCCCTTGCCACGACGTTCGAACCAGCGCACCTCGGTGTCGGCCACGGCTTTGTCGAGATGATCAAAATGCGCCTGTATTTCGGCCAGGCGCTGCAGGCAGGCATCCACACCGCGGCTCGCGCCCTGCAATACTGCGGCCACTGGCTTCAGTGCGCCGACCGCGGCATCCAGGCGCTGCAATGCGTCCCTTGCCGCGGCGCAGTCCAGCATGTCGTCCCATGTTCCACGCTCTTCCAGCCCCTCAAAGCAGGCGAGCTGAAACTCCTTGATGACCTGGCGGCAATGGGCCACCCCGTCACGCACCACCGCGATACCGCCGCTGGTTTCGGCCGCCTCGGCCAGCAGGTCCGAACACAGGTCGGCAATCTGCCGTGTCGATAACGAAGAACTGAAAAACTGCGAAGCGGTCTCAGGCGCCTGGTGCGCCTCGTCGACAATAAACACCGAGGCGCCGGGCAAAACTTCGCCAAACCCGCTTTGCTTGATCGCCATGTCCGCGAACAGCAGGTGATGGTTGACCACCACCACGTCGGCGTCCTGGGCCTCGCGACGCGCCCGTGCCACGAAACATCTTGCAAAATCGGGACAATCCGAGCCCAGGCAGTTTTCCGCTGTCGATGTCACCATCGGCCAGAGTTCGCTGTCTTCGGCCATGACCGGGGAAATCGAAAGGTCGCCGTCCACGCTGGTCGGCGCCCATTGGCGGATGGCTTCCAGTTCGCCGATCGAATCACGCGATGGAAGCCTGCCCTCCCCGCGGGCCTGTTCCATCCGGTACAGGCACAGGTAATTGGCCCGGCCTTTCAGCAGAGCCGTCTTGAGCGTGCTGCGCAGCGCCTTTTTTACCACCGGCAGGTCGCGGAAATACAACTGGTCCTGGAGTGTCTTGGTGCCGGTCGAGATGATGGTGCGCTGCTTGCCCATGAGCACCGGCACCAGGTAGGCAAGCGTTTTGCCGATCCCGGTTCCCGCCTCGGCCACCAGCGTGCCGCCGGTCGCAATGGTCCTTTCAATGGCGGCCGCCAGTTGCAATTGCTCCTGGCGCGGCGCAAAACCCGGCAGGACCGATGCAAACGGCCCGCCTGCATCGAGCAGTTGCGCACTCCCTGCGTTTGGACCCCGCACCGGTTTTACTCAGAACCCCTTGGGCCGCGTATTCATGCACTGGGTCGCACGTTGTTCGGCAACGCTGGCGCCACCCGGGTCATTGAGGTGCTCCCTGGCCACGGAGATGGTACGCCAGTTCCTGCTGCAGATTTCACCCACCCGGGGACCGATGTCGTAGGAGCGTTCGGCAAAATTCAAGGCCTGCTGCCAGTCCTCCTTTTGCAACTTGATTTCCGCCATGTGCTGCAGCAATTGCGGATCCCCCGGTTCGATCCGCAAGGCGCGCTCGAGGTAAGCGCCGGCCTGGTCCAGGTTGCCGGCTTTTTCAGCATCATGGGCCTGGGCCGTCAGTTGTTTGACCGCCGGATTCTGCAGGGAATATACCTGCACACCCGCGCTGTCCTGGCTGGCCGGTGTGCGGACCCGCTGGTTGACCACATCCACCGATGCTGGTGGTTCCTGTGGCGGTGGTTGCTGGCTGCTGCACGCAGCCAGCAACAGCAGGATGATCAATCCTGACAGCCTAATCTTTTCTACCAAACCATTTTCTCCATGAAGATTTCCCGTTCGTCTTTTCCAGCGCTTGCAGACAGGCCGTGCTTGCCCGCGGTTCAGAACCCTCGATAAACGGGATCTGCACCGCACCGGGACAGGACGGGTCGGTCAGCGCCTGTTGCAGTTTATCGACCCACACAAAATTTGCACCATCGGGCATGCGTAAATCAACCGCCTCTATGGGTACGGACCTGAACAGACCCGCCCACACACGCATGGCGGCGTTGCTGCCGGTAACGCCGGCCGGACGATTGTCGTCCAGCCCCACCCATGTGACCGCGATGCGGTCACGAGTATAGCCGACATACCAGCTGTCACGCTTTTCATTGGTCGTGCCGGTTTTCCCCGCGATCGGGGTTTCATTGCCGAGCAACTGGTGCAATGACCGTGCGGTGCCCTCTTCCACGACCTGGGTCAATGCAAAATTCAGCAAGGCAATGGCTTGACGGTTCTCCAGCGGCATGAACCTCAGCGGATAACGGCTCAACAATTCCCCTGTCGGTGTCAGCACGGCCGTGACCGCACGCAATGGCACACTGTAACCGCCCGCAGCCAGTGACTGGTATATCTGCGTGACCTCGATCGGCGTCAATTCAACCGCCCCCAGCAAGGTCGACGGAACCGCGGGAATATCCGCATCGACGCCGAGTTGCCTGATCTTGCCGATCAGGTTGGCAACACCGACTTTGAGACCCACCTGCACCGTCGCCTGATTATACGAGTGAACCAGGGCATCCATAAGCGCCATTTCGCCATGCGATTTGTCGTCATAGTTCTCCGGTGACCAGATTTTGCCATTCTCAAGCCGCAGCGATATGGGCTCGTCAGTGACCCTTGTCAGCAGGTTGTAATCGGCCGCGTGTTCAAGCGCCAGCAGGTAGATCAGCGGTTTGATGACCGAACCGATTTGCCGGCGGGCATCCAGTGCGCGGTTGAATCCATCGCTGCCCGCGTCACGGTCACTGACCAGGGCGCGGACTTCGCCGCTGGCGACGTCGGCAAGCACCAGCGCTGCCTGCAGATCGGCCGGCAGACCGCGCTGCTGCAACTCTTCCAGTCCGCGGGTAACGGCCTGCTGGGCGTACTTCTGGTCGGACGGCGCCAGCGTGGTAAAAATCTTCAGGCCTTCGGAACTCAGGTCGGAGGGCTGGTAATCACGCACCAACTGGCGTCTGACCAGGTCCAGGAACGCGGGGAAGCGGCTACCCCCGGAACGCGGTTCGTCCGTCACGCCGAGGGGCCGCGCGCTGGCCGCTTTGGCCGCGCTCTGCGTCATCAGGCCGGTGCTGGCAAAAACCTCCAGCACCTGGTTGCGCCGTTCCAGCGCACGCTCGGGGTTGCGCCGCGGGTTATACAGTGATGCGCCGCGCACCATGCCGATCAGCAACGCGATCTGCTCTGGTTCGAGTTCCTGCAAGGGACGGTCAAAGTAGAACTCGCTGGCGCGCCCGAACCCATGGATTGCGTGTTTCCCCTGTTGACCCAGGAATATCTCGTTGATATAGGCCTCGAGGATCTGCGCCTTGCCATAATGCCGTTCCAGCAGCACGGCCATGATCGCCTCATTGACCTTGCGTATCAGCGTGCGCTCGCTGCTGAGGAAATAATTCTTGACCAGTTGCTGGGTCAGCGTGCTGCCGCCCTGCACGGCTTTGCCCGCCCTGATATTGGCCCAAAAGGCACGTGCGATGCCGCGCAATGCGACCCCGTGGTGGTGTTTGAACTGGCGGTCTTCGACCGCCTGCAAACCGGTCACCAGGAGTTCCGGCGCGTCCTTCAGCGCGACCAGGCTGCGGTCTTCCTCGTGCAATGGATAGATCGAAGCGATTTCGGCCGGATCCAGGCGCAGCAGGCCAGGGTCTCCGGCGCCGGAAGCCTTGCTCAGGCTGACCAGTGAGTCGCTGCCCAATTGCAGCAGGAAGCGGATTGCCGGTTCTGCCCCTTCCTCGAATGTGAATGCGCGGCGGTGGATATCGAAACGGTTGCCGTTGACGGCATAGGTGCCGGCCGTTGTCGCCGCCGACACCTGGCGGTAGCCGGCGGCCTTCAGTTCGGTCAGCAGTGCATCCTTGGCAATTGACTGGCCGCTGTAAAGACTCAATGGCCGTGCATATACACGGCTGGGCAGATCCCAGATCCGGCCTTCGAATTCATTGCGAACCTGCATGTCCAGCCAGATGACCCAGGGCACGCCGATGCCGATGCCAAGGCCGGTCAACAACATCAGGAAACGGAACAGGCGCCGGGCTGAGCCCGGTTTGCCGCCGCGCGCTTCTATGCCACGGGATCCGCGCTGTGACGATCTGGATTTTGCAGTTTTACTGAACATGAATTACCGGTTGCTGTTTACGGGATGATAGCAAGCTGACCATTATCCATAATGCCCGCGCTTTGTCTTGGTATAATCCGTCATTTCGGTATTTAGCTGGCTTGTCAGGTATGATTTCCCAAAACCAGGACCCTGACAATGCATTGCAGCCAACAAGTTCGTGGCGAATCAGATGAGCAATAATAATATGCCAGGCGGGCCGTCCATAGAACCTGTTATCTATGTGCATGCAAAAGGCCGCGGGCAAATCGATCAAAACACCGCCAGGGCCCTGCTGGACACGGGTCTGCCTGTTTGCAGCCACCTTGCCCGCGACGGACTGACACAAACCGTCAATGGCTATGACCGGCCCGCCTTGCTGATCGCCGAACTGGCCAGCCTTTTTCCCGGCAGGCCGGTCATTTTGCTGCGCGCCGGGCTGCAGTTGAGCAGGCCGCTCATCGACAGGCTGCTGGGTCTGCTGGAACAGTTGGCTCAACCATCGGCCCTGTCCGTGCTTTCGAATGCCGATGCCCGTGTCAATCCATTTTCCGGTCTGCGGGCCCCTGCCGGCGGCTTGCAATGCGACCCGGGCGCACTCGTCAGCCTGCTGGCGCCGGGGCAATGGCACCGTCCGGACAGCTGGACCGACCATTTCGTGCTGCTGTCCGCCGGTCTCGTTGCCGTGCTTGCGGCAGGCGACACCGGCCGTGACCTGATGCAACGGTTGCGGGACGCGGGCGGAGCGCTCGCAGTCCCTGATCAGTTTTTCCTGCACGACCCTGAAAGCCAACTTTTTACACCTTTAAAACTACAACCGCACGAGACCGCCTGCCCGCCACCGTTCGGCACGCTGAGCTCGAGGCTGCAGCAATGGTGCAACGCCGGCATCGCGGACCTGCCTTTTGTGCCCACCGACGAAAAACCGGCGACCCTGCATATCACCCACAGCTGGGGTGGCGGCGTCGCCCAGTGGCTCAAAACCTTTATTGCAACGGACGACCACCGGCGTAATTTTCAATTGCGTTCGGAAGACCCGCAGTCCGGTCTCGGCTACGGTCAAAAATTAAGCCTGTATGCAGGCAACGAACTACGCTGCCCGATCGCCAGCTGGTGGCTGACACCGCCGATCGCGTCGATCACCGACAGCGACCAAAATTACCGTGCAATCCTGTCAGAAATCTGTTCACGCTATGGCATTGGCAGGGTATTCGTGTCCTCGCTCGTCGGCCACAGCCTCGAGGCACTGCGCAGCGGCAGACCGACATTACAGGTGCTGCACGACCATTTCCCGTTATGGCCGTTGCTCAGCGTCAACCCGCAGCCTTACCTGCAGACCGGCGGCGCTGCAAAGCTTGCGCTGGCCCTGCGCGAGCACGCAAAAACACTGGAATTCGCGGACCGGGACGCACATGACTGGGACGGTATTCGCGCCGCCTATATAAGCGCCCTCACGCAATACAAGGTGAAAATTGCCGCGCCCGGGCAAGCGGTGCTGGATTTGCAGTGCCGGCTTGAACCGGGTTTCGCGACACTGGCTGCGGAGGTCATCCCGCACGGTTTTCCGGTCATCGAAAACCTGCAACCCGTCGCGCCCAAACCACGCAGTGACGGCCGTCTGCGTCTGCTGGTCTTAGGCCGCATGCAAACCGGCAAGGGTCAGCAACTGCTGGCACGCGCGCTGGCCGGACTTACCCCTCATGTCCAGGTCTACCTGGTCGGCACGGGTAAATCGGGCGAAGCGTTTTTTGGTCTGAGCGGCGTGGATGTGATACTCGAATACAAGCGCGAGGAACTGCCCGCGATCCTGGCGGAGATCGGACCGGATTTTGCCGCACTGTTATCCATCGTGCCGGAGACCTTCAGTTTTACACTGTCCGAATTGCAGCAGATGCAAATCCCGGTGATCGCGACCAGCGTGGGCAGTTTCCCGAGCCGTATCGAAGCTGGCAAAACTGGCTGGCTGGTCGAGCCTCAGCCGGAAGCCCTGGTCAGGCTGGTGGCCGAGCTGTGCAAGTCGCCGGGGCAGATCGCAGCCGTTCGCGCGAATCTGCCGGCGATTATGGCCAATACGCCTGCGAAAATGTTGCAAGCCTACGACCAGCTATGCCCCCCACCGTCTGGCAGCGTTGCTTTGAGGCCCGCCGAAGCCGGTCTTTATCAAATCCAGCAAGCCGCGGCTGAGTACCGCTATGCAATCGCCGATACCGGGCGGCAACATGCCATTGACCAGCAGGCTGAACTGCAGAAAGAACTCGACAGGCGAACCGAATGGGCACTGGAGAACAAAAGGCAGCACAAATACGAACAGCAACGGCGCGAGGAATGGGTTGAGCGGCTGAACTCGGAAATCACCAGGTTGCAACAAATTGTCGGGGGCCTGCAGGCCGACCTCGTGGAAAAGCAGCAATGGGTTGATCTGCTACAGGCTGAAATCTCCAGGCTGCAGCAGATTGTTGGCGAGCAACAATCCCGCCTGGAGGAAAAAGAACAATACCTGGCGCAGCTCACTTCGGATTATCAGCGCATCGAAGCACAAAATGCACTGATACTGGCAAGTACGTCATGGAAAATCACCCGGCCTTTGCGCGCGGCGCGCCGGGTGGCCAGGAATTTCATGCTGGCGCGCGCCTGGAACCCGGCCCGGTGGCCGTGGCTGTTGGCCCAACTGACCCGCAACCTGGCCACGCTTGGTATCAAGGGAACCTTGCAGAGACTGCAATACACCGGGCCTGAAGCCGCGCCCGAACCGCAGCCCGTGATCAGCAGGGAACCCATAGGTGAATCTTTTGCGCCCGCGGCATTTCCCGAATCAGATCATCCGCAGGTCAGCATCGTCATCCCGGTGTACAACAAGTGGGTTTATACCGCCGCCTGCCTGCGCAGCTTGCTGGAGGTCAAGGGTAAATACACGTTCGAAGTGATCGTCGTGGACGACCAGTCCAGTGATGAAACGGCAGAACGCCTGGCCGGTATCGACGGCCTGACCCACTTGAGAAACGAAAAAAACCTCGGCTTCGTCGGCAGTTGCAACCGCGGCGCACGGCACGCGCGGGGTGAATACCTGGTGCTGCTCAACAATGACACGCAGGTGCTGGAAGGCTGGCTGGACGAGTTGATCGATACCTTCGAGAGTGAACCGCTGGCCGGCCTGGTCGGCGCCCGCCTGGTCTACCCCGACGGCACATTGCAGGAATCCGGCGGCATCGTATTCAATGACGGTTCCGGCTGGAACTACGGACGCGGACAACGCGCCGAGAACCCGGAATACCTGTTCCTGCGCGAGGCCGATTACTGTTCTGGCGCCTGTATTGCACTGAAAACCAAATACTTTCACGAGATCGGCGCACTCGACGAGCGCTACGCGCCGGCCTATTACGAAGATACCGACCTGGCTTTCCGGGTGCGCGCAGCCGGTCTCAAGGTGCTGGTCCAGCCCTTGTCCGTGGTGATCCATCACGAAGGCGTCACCTCTGGCACCGACACCTCCGGCGGCGTCAAGAAATACCAGCTTGTCAACCAGAATAAATTCGTCGAGCGTTGGCAAACCGAGCTCCAATCGCAGCCGGAAAAAATATCCAACCCGGATGACCACGCGCAAGTTCAGCGGGCCGTGCGGCACCGCAGCAAGGGGCGTATCCTGGTCATCGACGCGACCACACCCGAACCCGACAAGGATTCCGGCAGCGTTCGCCTGACCAACCTGATGCAGTGCTGCAGGGACCTGGGCTACAGCGTGACCTTCTTTGCCGACAACCGCGACTACACCGGCGGCTATACCCGTGACCTGCAA
>JBFZEL010000120.1:0-10375 GCA_041306925.1 Lysobacterales bacterium | reverse complement strand
TTCCAGTGCGCCGGTGTCACTGTAGACGCCCAGGGATTTGGCGGCATTGGAGGTGATCCAGGCAATCGCGTGTTCCGGGCTAATCGCAAGCCCCGCGCGGTTGCCGCTGCCCATGGCCTTGGCGGCCTCCTGGTTCAGGCGCTGGATGCCCTCGGCGTCATCCGAATGCACGATGGCGCAGGCGCCCTTGGGCCGGTCGACGATGGCGATATTTTCCTGGATGCCGTCGTAGGCCTCCATCTTGAAGCCCCACCAGTCGGCCCACAAAGCGCCGCAGACGCCTTTCTCGGCCAGCGTGTCGGCGATCTTGTAGGCCTCCACGCCGTGGTGAAAGGTGCCGACCTTGTAATCGAACTCGTCCGCCATGTCGAGGATGGTCATCATCTCGTCGGCGCGGTAGCAGTGCATGTGGACGATGATTTCGCCTTTCAGCACGCCGGCCAGGGTTTCCAGCCTGAGGTCGCGTTTGGGTGGTTTTGCATCGTCTTTCTTGGCCTTGAGTTGTTGCTCGTACTCGGCCCAGTCGTCGATATACTGCCGTGCCTCGAGCCACTGTGCGCGGTAGCTTGCCATGTTGCCCATGCGGGTCGATGGCATCTGCTTGCGTTCGCCATAAACACGCTTGGGGTTTTCACCACAGGCCATTTTCAAACCGTGTGGGGCGCCGGGAAATTTCATGCCCTGGTAGCTGTTGCTGTAGACGTTCTTCAGCGTAACGCCGCGGCCACCGATCAGGTTGCCGGAGCCTGGCAGGACCTGCAACGTGGTGACGCCGCCGGCGAGCGCCCGTGAAAAACCGGGGTCCTGGGGCCATACGCTGTGCTCGGCCCAGACATTCGGCGTGGTCGGGCTGGTCATCTCATTGCCGTCCGAGTGGGCCGTGACGCCGGGACTGGCATAGACACCCAGGTGCGAATGGACATCGATCAGACCGGGCGTGACCCAGCGGCCCTTGGCATCGACGGTTTTAACCCCTGCAGGAACCTCGCCCTTGCCGACAAAGACGACCTTGCCACCGGACAATAACAGGCTGGCGTCATCGAGGCGTTCGCCGGTGCCGGTCAGGATGGTGGCGTGGGTAATCAGGGTGGGTTCCGACGACAATGGCGCGTAGGTCGATGGATAGTCTTCGGCCCGCGCACCGCCGACGGGTAATGTCAACAACGCCGGCAGCAGGGCCAACAGGGTTTTGTAGCGCATCAGGTTTCCTTCAAAGGGGGTAAAAAACTGGCATGGTAACAAACGACAGGGGAATTGCCTATGCGTAAAGCCGGCGGTGTAAATGGATGGCGCTTGCCGGTATCATCCACACGCAATGAACACGAGCACGCAACAGCAGCATGCTGCACTACCCGCTGACCTGGTGAGTTGGGTCGAATCGAGCCTGGCCTCCGGGTCGAACGTCCTTGCTACTTCCAACCAGGGTACCGTGCTGTTGTTCGAGGCTGATGGCCGGAAACTGGTGATCAAGTCCGCCATGGGCCGTGGCCCGCTGCGCAAGGCGCGCCAGGCGACGCTTGAACGCGAGTATGCGGCCTACCAGCGATTAAACGGCGTCGGTGGCGTGCCGGCCTGTTACGGACTGCTCGAAGGCCGTTACCTGGTGCTGGAATATATCGACGGCAGCAGTTTCCGTAACGCAACCTGGCAGGACCGTGAGCAATGGTTTGCGGCGCTGCTCGATGTGATCCGTGCGTTTCATGCGCGCGGTGTCAGCCACGGTGATCTGAAATCCAAGAACAACCTGATCGTGGGTAACGACCAGAAGCCTTACATCATCGATTTTGGCACCACCTTCATCCACAGGGACGGCTTTCATCCGCTCAACAATTACCTGTTTGAATACGGCAAACGCCTCGATATCAACGCCTGGGTCAAGCACAAGTACCACGGCCGCTACCGGAACGCCTCCGAGGAGGACCGGGCCCTGCTCAACTATTCAAAACTCGAATGGCTGGTCCGGAAACTGCGCGGCCGGCCGATGCATTAGCTGTCAAATCTAGCAAGTTCGTAAACATTGTGGTGGCTTCGATACAGGCCGAGCGCTCAACAGGGCGGGTGGTCTTCACTGCCCAGCCTTATCCGGCCCTGCGGGCTGCCCTCAGCCGCGATTCCGCCTGATCGGGACCGCGCTGGCGGTACATCCATGTACCGTCAGCACTCAATTTTCATCCATGAAAATTGCCCCTGGCGGAATCCCGTCTTCGGCGGATAAATGGGCACTGAAGACCACCCGCCCTGCTGAGCTTTGTAGCTGAAAGCCTTGCACACTGGTTCCGACCCGGCAGGTGCTTGCTGGCCGGGCGAACGTTGAAGCGCCGAGTAGCCGGGCGGATCAGGGGCGATCGGGCAGGAGGCCCGATCGAGGCCGACCAGAACAGGATGTTCTGTGAGGCCGACCCGTAAAGATCCGGCCGGCTGCGAGGGCAGTCCCGGATGCACATCCGGGACCGCTGGGTCCGAGAGCACGGGCAGCAAGCACCTGCCGGGTCCTTGCACCGTCGTCAGGCTGATAGTTTCCCGGTGTTGCTTGTCGATGTCGTATAAATCGTTGCAGGAATTGACAATTTGGCACTACGGTATTTCCCCGGCAGCACTGAGGTTATTGCAATAATGGCTGGCGAGAATTTCAAGACCCTGCGCGATACTGATCCGCGGGATGTAAGCGAGGTCCCGTTTGGCTGCCGAAATGTCAAACCAGTGGGCGGTGGACAGGTGGACTGCCGACCAGCGTGTCAATGGCGGGTCCGATTTAATTCCAAGCAGCTTCCAGCCGGTTTCGAGCAGCGTGCCGGCGGCGATCGCAAGCCGCGGGGAGACAGGCCGGATAGCGACCGTGACACCTGCGGCCTTGAGCAGGCCGCCGATGATATAACCCTGTGTGACCGGTTCGTCATTGGAGATGAAATAGACCTTGCCGCCCACCCTTTGCGGGTCGCTGCCGAGCTTGTCCAGGGCCAGCAAATGGGTGCTTGCGGCGTTGTCGATGTAGACGGAATCGATCAGCTTGTCCGGTCCGGGCAGTCTCAGCCTGCCGCGTTTGGCGCGTTGCAGAAGATTGGGCAGCAGGTGGTTGTCGCCCGGACCCCAGATCAGGTGCGGGCGCAGCGCAACCGTGCGCAGGTGCGGGCCGTTGGCGGCCATGACCATCCGTTCGGACTGGGCCTTGGTCTGCGGGTACGGTGAACTGTAGGATGCCGGGTAGGGCAGTGACTCATCGCCACCCTCGATATCGCCGTCGTCGTGCACGACGCTCGGTGAACTGGTGAACACCAGCTTGCGTATGCCGTTGGCGTGGCAGGCCTGCAAAACGCTTTGCGTGCCGCTGACATTGGCGCGGTAAAAATCGGCGAAATTCACCGACAGGCCGGCCTTGGCTGCGGTATGTATGACCGCATCGGCTCCCTGTGTCGCCGTCTGCAGCAATTCGCGATCGTTAATGTCCCCGCGCACGACGCGTATGCCCAGTGACTCCAGTCCGGCGTTCGCGCTCCGCTGGTATGCGATCACGTCGTCACCACGGGCGCGGAGTTGCCGGCAGATTGCGCTACCGAGAAAGCCGCCACCGCCGGTTACCAGGACCCTCATGCGAGTTGTTTGGCCGCCCAGGCGGCCAGTTTTTCCCGTCCGATCTTGGCGTTGTGACGGATATCGACGGGGAAGGACTTGTGAAACAGGATCTGTTGGATCGATTTTGTGAGCGCGTGGTTGTGGCCGAGTTGCAGCAGGTCGGTCTGAATGCGGTGGCGGCGCGCCGCGTCCGGTTTGCGCAGCGGTTCGACGCACAGCACCGGGGTCTGGCGGCCAGCCTCGCCGATACCGACCAGCGCGGTCCGCGCGACTTCCGGGTGCACGTTGAATATGGCTTCAACCTGGTCGGCGTAGAGGCACTCGCGTTCGTTGACCACCCGTTGGGATTTGCGCCCGCAGTACCACAAGCGGCCATCGGTATCGAAATAGCCCACGTCGCCCATGCGGTGCCAGGTGTTGCCTGCGGCATCGCTGATCTTGGCCAGCCGGGTTTGCTCCGGTCGCTGCCAGTAACTGTCGGTCGTGGTCGGGCCGTACACGACAATTTCGCCAATGATGCCGGGGGGCAATTCAACGCTATTTGAAAAACCCCCGATTTCGTTGTCGCTGACGGCGATGATCCTGACGCGGTTTGGCGCTACCGGGCGGCCGACGCACGTGCCTTCACCTGCCGCGGTGTGTTGCTCCACTGCGGCGTTGATTTCCGAGCCGGAGATGCTGGCTACCGGCAGGCACTCGGTGGCGCCGTACGGCGTATGTATACCGGCGACTGCCGGCAGGGCTTTCTGCAGACGGCGGATGGTGGCCACCGGCATCGCGGCACCGGCCGAAATGACCCGGCGCAGCGTCGGCAGGCGGATATCGTGCGCTTCGGTGTGGCGGCCCAGGACATTCAGCAGGGCCGGCGAACCGAACAGGTTGCTGACATCATATCGTTCGATCGTCTGTATCAGGAGACGCGGGTCGGCCCTGGCCGGCCTGGTCGGGTCCATGTACGGGACCACCGTGGTCATACCCAGCGCCGGGTCGAACAACGCAAACGGTGGAAAGGTGGGCAGATCGATTTCACCGGGCTGGATGTCGAAAGCGGATTGCAGCATTTCGACCTGGGCGGTGAAGTGCCGGTGACGATAGACCACGCCCTTTGGAATGCCGGTGCTGCCGGAGGTGAACAGGATGGCGGCCATCTCGTC
Organism: Lysobacterales bacterium; assembly: GCA_041306925.1. GTDB lineage: Bacteria > Pseudomonadota > Gammaproteobacteria > Xanthomonadales > SZUA-36 > SZUA-36. The sequence goes on along the minus strand of JBFZEL010000120.1, from coordinate 5,651 downwards.
AGCGCCGGTGTTGGCCAGCACGGCGTCCGAAGATTTCTCGCCCAGCTTACGCAATTGCCGCGTGCTGAGCCCGCCCCAGCCCAGTTTTGCACCCGCGGTCACCAGTTTCGCAGCGGGCGCCCAGCCCAGCACGGCACGCGCGGCCTGGGCCCGGGTAACACCGATGAAGGCCTCCGGCCGGGCATTCGCCAGGCAGGCTTTGAGCGGTTTGATACCGATACCCGGATCGATCAGCACCGGTACGGCGCCGGCCTTGAACAGGGCAAAAAACATCGCGAAGAAGTCGAGACCGGGGGTCAGCATCAGCGCGCTGCGCACGCCGTGGCCGATGCCGTATTCGATCAGGCCGCGCGCGTACTCGTCCGACAACTGGTGCAAGGCCGAATAGCTTGTCGATTCGTACAGCACGCGCCCACCGCGTTTACCGACCGGGTAGTGAATCGCAACATTGTCAGGCTGTTGCGCGGCCTGGCGGATCAGCGCCGAGGCTATGTTACAGGTTGCATGCCGCTCAGCCTGCATGCGCATTTTTGTCCAGGAATTCACGCACCGCCAGCATCAGCGACGGGCCGCCGTCCTCAAAAATATAATGACCGCAATCCGCGTATTCGAGCACTTGCGCGTGTGGGAATAGGCGTTGCCACTGATTGAGAAAATGTCGGTCAAACACGAAGTCCTTGCCGCCCCAGACCAACAGGCACGGCTTGCCGGCCAATTCCGGCAGACGTGATTCGGTCCTTGCCACGATGCCGTACGCGGGGTCTGCGGGTCCGAGCGGGATATCCTGCACGAAGCGCAGGGTCGCGAGGCGGTTGTCCCAGGAATCGTACGGGCCGGTGTAGGCCCTGCGGATTTCCGCGCTGACCGGTTTTTTAAAAGCGACACGTGCGGCGATGCCGGCAAACGCATTCAGACCCTGCACCAGCACGGCGCCGACTTTCGTATTGCGCACCAGCCAAAGCGCGGCGGGTAACTTCTTTGCCGTCGGCATCCGGAACGCAGCCGTGTTGCCGATGACCATGGTGCCGATCTGCCCGGGCCGTTCGGCAGCCCAGCCGAAACCGATCATACCGCCCCAGTCGTGCACGACCAGGTGCACCGGTGTGTCGGGCCGGATGTGATCCAGCAGGGCGCCGAGGTCGGAAATTCTTTGTGACAGCGTGTACGTGTAGCGGTCGTCAGCGGGTTTGTCGGACAGGCCGCAACCGATGTGGTCGGGCACGATACAGCGGTAGCGGTCACGCAGCGCGAGCACCAGGTTACGGTAGTAAAACGACCAGGTCGGGTTGCCGTGCACCATCAACACGACCGGTGCAGCACGTGGACCCTCGTCGAGGTAGTGCATGCGCAGACCGGAAATATTCAGCCAGTGTGATGCGAACGGGTAAAGACTTTCAGGTGGCTGGTACACGCGCTATGACTCGCTCAGTTGGCTGCACCCGAATGGCGGTTTCGAATCTTTGTCACCAGACTATTTCCGCCATCGAACAATTCAGGCCGGAACCGATGCCCAGCAATGCGATGCGGTCGCCACGCTTGATCCTGCCCATGGCGACGGCCTTCGCCAGCGCGATGGGCACCGAAGCCGGGCCGATGTTGCCGAGTTCGGGGTAGATGCGGTGGATTTTATCGGGGTCGAGACCCAGGACTTTCATCAGTGAATCGGTATGGGCCTTGCTGACCTGGTGGATGATGAACTGGTCAAGTTCTTCCACCACCCAGCCAAGCTTTTCAACGGCTGCCGCAAAGGTCTTGGTGGCCAGTTTCAGACCCTCGGTCAGCAGCACCCTTGTGTCGGTCACCATGCGGTCCATCTGGCCGGTACAGAGCCTGTTGAACTGCGTGGCTGCGCGGGTCACGCCACCGAGGTAGGAGTGGCCGCGGGGCGCCAGTTCGCGCCGGCACATGATCATGGCGGCGGCGCCGGAACCCAGGGTCAGCGAGGCAAATTCCGCGCGGAACTGCGTTTCCTCGACACCCGGTTGCAGCAGGCGCTCGATCGTCGCCTCGGTGATCGGGCGGCTGGACTCGGCATCCACGATCAGCGCGTATTCGACCTCGCCGCGCTCGATCATGCGGGCGGCGACATCCATGCCGTTCAGAAACGCCAGGCAGGCGTTGCCGATGTCAAAATTCAGGCAGTCTTCGTGCAGACCGAGGTTGCCATGCACCAGGCAGGCGGTGGAAGGCTCCAGGAAGTCCCGGCATACCGAAGTATTGATTAATACGCCGATCTCGTTCCTGTCGATACCGGCCTCGGCAATGGCCTGTTCCGCCGCCAGCGTGGCCGCTTCGGACGGTTGCGTACCGTTGTCCCAGAAGCGGCGCGTCTTGATTCCGGACAATTCTTCTATCAGGTCGCTACGCAGTCCGAGCCGTTCCGTCGCGGGCCGGAGTTGATCCCCGATTTCGGCGGAGGTCATTTCCACAGGCGCATCGACAGCGGCAAGTGATTGAATAACGACATTTTTAAATTGCATGGGTATCCGGGTTAGAATACTAGGGGGCCGTGGATATAGGCATGAATATTTCGCAACCGGCATTGTAGCTCAAGGTTGCAATTGAGGCTACACAGTACCTGTCCGGGCAACTATGTATTAGACTGATTCCATTATTGATTCAGGGAGTGGCCGATGCCGTTGTCCGGGTAGGGCGGTGGTCAGGGTTGAGTGGATACGATTACAGCAAAAACCATGGGAACGGACTTGTTCAGCCCGGTACACCTGCCGTTGCGCACGCTTGCAAAACCGCGTGATGACGAGGTGCACCTGTGGCATCTGGATCTGGGCCAGTTATCGAACCCGCTCAATGCGCGCGAGTCAGCGGATTCCGCCAGGCTGTCCGTTCTGCAACAGCGCACCACCCGGCGATTTTACCTGCGCCTGATCCTCGGCGCGTATCTTGGTTTGCCCGGCAAGGATGTGCAAATCGTCCGCCGGATAAAAGGCCGCCCCGAACTCGATGCCTGCCTGGTGAGCAGCGCGCTGAATTTCAGTGTAGCCCGCAGCGATGCTAGCTACCTGATCGGTGTCAACAGCGGTGCGGCCATCGGCGTCGATATGGAAATGGCCGCGCGCCGGCCGGGTAAACCAATGGCCCTGGCCAGGCGTTATTTCAGCCAACAGGAAATCGCCGCTCTTGCCGGTTACGAGCAGGAGAATTTACGCCGGGCATTCATGCATACCTGGGCCTGCAAGGAAGCGATCGTAAAAGCCAACGGCATGGGCATAGCCAACCAGTTGTGCCGTTTCAGCGTCGATGTCAACCCCGACAATCCGCCCTCGGTGCTGGCCATGCCGGATGACGATCACATGGCCTGGCAGCTCGCCTTCGCGGAGCCCGCGCCCGGCGCCATCGCGGTGGTCGCGGCGCGTCAGCGCGCGCTACGACTCAAGGGTTTCAGCCTCAGAAAATAACCTCCGGCGTGGCGCCTAAAACCTGCGCTGCGCCTGACCCAGCAATGTCTCGCGAATCCGCTCCGCAGTGTTATAATTGCGCCGTTTCAAGAGCCGCTAGGCTGCTTCGAAACCTCAAACCCAACACAGGAATCCAAAACAATGTCCACCAGTTTAGACCTGTCCAAGCTCAGCCTTAAGGATGCCCTCGACCTCGCGATTCTGATCGAGGAGGAAGCACGCCAGCGCTACACAATGTTCGCCTCACAGATCGGCCGCACCGGCCGCGGCTATGATGCTTCTTCCTTCTTCGCCTCGATGGCTGAGAACGAAGCCAAGCACGGAACCGATCTGCTCGCCCGGCGCATGTCCCTGTTTGGTAAGACTCCCATGCAGATGAAACTGAACGACCTCTACGACATCGAGGCCCCGGAAATGGGCGCGCCACACCGCGGCATGTCCACTCTCCAGGCGTTCGAGGTTGGGCTCGCCGCCGAGCAGAAGGCCTACGACTTCTACGACATGGCCTTGCCCGGCATCACCGATCCCGAGGTCAGAACACTGTTCACCGAGCTTCGGGACGAGGAGTCCGAACACATCGAAATGCTGCGTGCGGCAATGGCCAAACTGCCCCCGAGCGCCAGTATCGAGATCGAGAACGACCCCGATGATGCACCCTATCTATAGGGCGTGGTTCTCGGCGCATCGCCTGGGCATCCTGGTCGCCGGCCTGGCCTGCCTTGCACTGGCCGGACCTGCCGTGGCGGCTGAGCTTGAGACGTGCATGCAGGAACTGTTGCTGCAGTCCGGTGATTCCACCACCGTCGGTGAAATACGCAGCCGGTGTGCGCAACAAATTCAGGAAAAAGCCACGGCGCAACAGGTCAGCAAGAAGCCGGCGGTGGTCACCGACCGTCTGCAAGCGGACCGTGGGAATGTGCTCCAGCCATTTACATTGATGGCCCACCGGCCCAATTATTTCCTTGCGGGCGCGTATAACGCAAAGGGTTATGATCCGAGCCTTTTCCGGCAACAATACAATGACCCGTCAATCAGACTGGACAAGACCGAAGCCCATTTCCAGATCAGTCTGAAGGTGCCCCTCGGCGTCGGTATTTTCGACACGTTTGACATCTACGCGGCCTACACCAACCGTTCCTTCTGGCAGGTTTATAACCACGATATTTCATCGCCATTCAGGGAAACCAACCACGAACCGGAAGCGTGGGCGCAGTTCACCCCGTCCTGGGAGATTTTCGGTTTCAGAAATCTGGCCAACTCCATCGGTGTGACGCACCAGTCCAATGGGCAGGGCGGGGTGCTCTCCCGCAGCTGGGACCGTGTTTTCGCCAATTTTGTCTTTGCCAGGGGCAACTTCGCGATCGGCTTCAAACCCTGGATCAGGCTTTCGGAAAATCCTGACGAAGATGACAACCCGGACATCACCGATTACATGGGGCACTACGAGTTACGCGCCGGTTACCGGTGGAACGACCAGGTTTTCAGCCTGATGTCACGCAACAACCTCGAGTCCGGTTTCGACAAGGGGGCGATTGAGGCGGGCTGGAGTTTTCCGCTGTGGAAGTACCCCTATCTGAAGGGCTACATCCAGTACTTCTACGGCTATGGGGAGAGTTTGATCGATTACGACCAGCGCGTGAACCGGATAGGTATAGGTATCTCCCTGACCGACTGGCTGTAGAGTGGCTGACGCGTTAAGCAGCTTAAGGCCCTGACTGTTTCCGGGTACGCGTCTGGATCAGGCTTTCCTTTTCCGGGTTTTTGCCGCGCCGGTCCTTGTAATATTCACGTATCAGTCTGAAATCCGCTTCGATATCGTCGCCCGGGTAAAACATGCCGCCTATCCCCAATTGCTTGTTCGGGTAGTCGAAGTAAGCCATCAGGATGGGTACGTTTGCGGCGCGCGCGATGGCATGAAACCCGGTCTTCCAGTGATCGGTCCTGCTGCGGGTGCCTTCAGGTGCGAGCGCCAGGACGAGGTGTTCGGCATTCCTGAACAGCTCGGTCATCTGCTGTATGTAATTTTTGCCACCGTCACGATGCACCGGCACGCCGCCAATGGCGCGGAAGAACCAGCCGTAAGGCCAGCGAAACATGCTGTGCTTACCCAGCCAGCTGACTCTGACTGGAATCGCCCAGGTGGCCAGGATACCCAGCAGGAAATCCCAGTTGCTGGTGTGCGGAGCGGCTATTGCCACGTACTTGTCAACAGCGGGCAAATCCACTTCGAGTGAC
>JBFZEL010000119.1:0-13763 GCA_041306925.1 Lysobacterales bacterium | reverse complement strand
GCTGGATCAATACAATGGCCGCTTCAAGCCCACGACTCTGAGTGAACTTGCAGCAGCGCCCACGGCAGCCGAGCGTATGGTCTGGTTACGTGTGCCCACTTCCCTGTTCCGGGTTGGTTTTTTACAGGGGACCGAAGCCAGCGCTTCCATGGATGTGATTCGCCCGGTGCTTTTTGTCCTGGGTCTTCTATTTCTCGTTCTGGGCGTGCTGTTAAAGTTCCGCCCGCAAAGGACGAGCCAGGCAAGCGCGACAGTTCTGGAGTTGCATGAAGACACCGTTCAGATCACTCCATCAACACAGGCTGCAGCAAGCCAAAATGACCTGTCAGCGCACAGCCATGAGACCGATTCCCCGGCGCTTAAGCAAGCGCCGTCAGCCGGGCAGGCCGGCGTCGATGCGGGCGATGGGCTGGGTGCTATCGAGTTGCCGGACCTTGGTTTTAACCTGGAGAAATCGGGCGTGTCCCGCAAGAAAATCATGCCGCCCGTGGAGTTGGTGGAAAGCATCTTCCGTGCCTACGATATACGCGGCATCGTTGGTCAAACCCTGGACGCCGAAGTGGCCTACCAGGTTGGCCAGGTCGTGGGCGCACTGACGCTCGAAGCGAATGCCGCGCCGGCGGTCGTTGCCCGTGATGGCAGGGAATCCGGTGTTGATCTGATACAGGGTCTGATCCGGGGGATTGCGTCGACCGGTTGTGATGTAATCGATATTGGTGCGGTACCGACCGGCGTGCTGTATTTTGCCGCCTACGATATTGGCAGCGCCACGGGCATCATGGTTACCGGCAGCCACAATCCGCCGGAATACAACGGGATCAAGATGCTGATCGGTGGCGTTACGCAATCCGGCGACCAGATCACCGATATTTACAGACGCATCAGGAGTGGCGCGGTACGCGTGGGCAAGGGCAAGGTCAGTGAGCGGTCCATGCTCGAGCGCTACCAGCAAAGAATTGCCAGCGACATCCAGTTGCAAAGACCGCTGAAGGTGATCGCCGACTGCGGCAACGGTATTGGCGGGGTGGCCGCCGCGAATGTCCTGCGTGCGATCGGCGCCGAGGTCATTACCCTGTTTGACGAGGTCGACGGCAACTTCCCGAACCACCACCCGGACCCCAGCGAGCCCAAGAATCTGCAGGACCTGATCGAAGCCGTCCGTCTGATGGGAGCAGATATCGGCGTTGCCTTCGATGGTGATGCGGACCGGCTCGGCGTGGTTACATCCATCGGCGAGATTGTCTATGCGGACCGGCTGATGATGCTGTTTGCTGAAGACGTCCTCAGCAGGGTGCCGGGTGCCACCATTATCTACGACGTCAAGTGTACCGGCCATTTACATCGCGTCATCGAGGAAGCCGGCGGCAAGGCCATGATGTATAAAACCGGGCACTCACTGATCAAGAACAAGATGCGGGAGGTCGGCGCACCGTTTGCCGGTGAAATGAGCGGTCATTTCTTCTTCAAGGAACGCTGGTATGGTTTTGATTGTGGCATCTATTCAGCCTGCAGGCTGTTGGAGATCCTGGCGGCCGATGAGCGTGATCCGCAACAGGTACTGCACCAGCTTCCCAACAGCTTCAGCACGCCGGAATTGAAACTCCAGATGCGGGAAGGTGAAACCCACGCATTTATCGGGAAGATGCAGGAAAAAGCACGTTTTGCCGATGCCAGGGTGACCACCATCGATGGTGTGCGCGCGGATTTCGCCGATGGCTGGGGACTGGTGCGCGCCTCCAACACCACGCCGATCCTGGTCCTGCGCTTTGAAGGCGACACCGAGGAATCCCTGCAGCGCATCAAGGATATTTTCAGACTGCAGATGCTGGCGATCAATCCCGAGTTACGGATGCCTTTTTGAAAATGCAGCGGCTTGCAACAATGCTGCTGACCGGTTTGCTGCTGGTTGTTGAACCGTTACCGGCACAGACAACCGGTACCGGCCAGGCCATCGTGCTGCCGTTATCGAACGAGCTCAATGCCAATGCAATGGCCAGGGTGGTGACTGACCAGGGCAATCCGGCGGAGTGCCTGGCGCCGCTGGCAGTGACCAGGATCGACGGCCAGGCGCGGGTCGTTTCAGCCAAGGGTTTTTTGATCGAACCAGGTCGCCATACCCTCAACGGCAGGGCCACGCTGGACCTGGGCTATTGCCCGACAAGCGACCCCGACCTGGTTATCAGCGGCGTGGCTGACCTGGAAGTCGACTTCCAGGCCGGCGTCACCTACTTCATTGGCTACCACCACCCACCAGACAAGTTCAATGAGTGGCAACTGGTGGTGTGGAATATCGAATCGATTCCAGGCGAACAATAAACCGCTCTCAGCGGGCGATTAATAAGCCGCCTCGGCGAAAACGGGGTCGACCGAACCATTCCAGCGTCCGTGGTAAAGTTCCAGCTTTTCCTCCGCCGGTGTCAGCCCGGAAAAGGCCGTGGCAAACAGGGGTTCCAGGAAACCGGTCTCGTTTTCACCGGAGGAACTCAGGCGGTTGCGCCCGGTCAGGCCGGTGGATGCCATTTCCAGCACCTCGACCGCGATGGATTGCAGATCGCGATCACGGATTTTCGCCTTCAAGCCAAGCCTTGGTGCGTCTGCCCTGAGTTGCAGGCGTTCTGCCATGCTCCAGTCCCGCACCAGGTCCCAGGCTGCGGCAAGGACCGCATCGTCATATAGCAGACCCGCCCAAAAGGCCGGCAGCGCGCACAATTTTCGCCACGGACCGCCATCGGCGCCACGCATCTCCATGTAGCGTTTCAGACGGACCTCGGGAAAGGCGGTGGTTAAGTGGTCCTCCCAGTCCTTGATAGCGGGCTTTTCACCCGGCAACGCGGGCAGGGCGCCTTTCAGAAAATCCCTGAAGGACTGGCCGGAAGCATCGATGTAGACGCCGTCCCGGTAAACAAAATACATCGGCACATCCAGCATGTAATCGACGTAACGCTCAAAACCCATCGACGCATCGAAAACGAATGGCAGCATGCCGGTCCGGTCGGGGTCGGTGTCCTCCCAAACGTGTGAGCGGTAACTGACATAGCCGCAGGGCTTGCCGTCGACAAAGGGAGAATTGGCAAATAACGCCGTCGCAACCGGTTGCAGCGCCAGCGCCACCTGGAATTTTCTCACCATGTCGGCCTCGGAGCCGAAGTCGAGATTGGTCTGCACGGTACAGGTACGGGCCATCATGTCGACACCGAGCTTGCCGCGCTTGCCCATGTACTCGCGCATGATGCGGTAGCGGCCCTTGGGCATCCACTGGGTATCCTCGCGCTGCCACTTTGGTTGGAAACCCATGCCCAGGAATGCAATGCCGAGCGGTTCGGCGATGGTTTTGACCTGTTTCAGGTGGGTGTATACCTCGGTGCAGGTCTGGTGCACGTTATCCAGCAATGCGCCGGAGAGTTCAAACTGGCCACCGGGCTCCAGTGTTATGGATGCGCCCTTGTCATCGAGCAGGGCAATCGGGTTTCCCTGTTCTAAAACCGGCTTCCAGCCGAACTGGCCGGCGAGTCCTTGCAGCATTGCGCGTATGCCTCTCGGACCTTCATAGGGCAAGGGCCGCAGGTCATCGGTGGTAAAGCCGAACTTTTCATGTTCGGTGCCCAGTTTCCACTCGCTCTTCGGTTTACAGCCCGATGCGAGGTATTCAATCAATTGCTGGCGGTTTTCAATCGGTGGCTGCGTGTCTGGATGGTTCAAGTAAAGCGCTCCATGTTGACGATGACCGGAATGAGCCCCGGGCAGTTAATCGCTTGCCGGAACACGTTGACAACAGTCCATTTTGTTCAGTGCAAGGAACAATCATCGTAATGTACTATATATACTTTAGTGTGGCGAGACGCCGCCGCGGGCAATATGGATTACGTCCGTTCAAATGATGAAATCATGCGGCCCGGCGTGACGTTTCCCGATAAACCTTCAAGACCTGTCTAGCCCTGGGTGAAAATGCAGAATCGGTCAATGCAGCGTGGCAACCATGACTCTTGGAATCTGTTGCACCCATTCGTCCTGATGCTTGTCCTGGCCGTGCTGCTCGGCGCCTGTGGCAAAAACAACCCCGAACAAACGGTCAAACACAAACGTCATGTCCGTCCGGTCGAGTTGATCCTCGACGAAAACGGCCGTCCTGATCCATCCGTGCTGGCAGAGGTGCAGCAACTGCAACGGGATAATGGCCAGGAACCGCAGACACTGGACCCGCACATCGCAGAGGGCCTGGCCTCGGCACACATTTTGCGCGACCTGTTCGAGGGTCTGACCGCAGAGTCGCCGGAAGGCCGTATCATTCCCGGGGCGGCGATCCGCTGGAACATCAGCGCGGATGGAAAAACCTATACCTTCTACCTGCGACGCGACGCACGCTGGTCAAACGGTGACCCGGTAACGGCGGAAGATTTTGTCTACGGACTGCGACGCAGTGCCGACCCGGCAACCGCTTCAAGATACGCGGCGGTGCTGCTGCCGATTGAAAATGCCGCAGAGGTGCTTGCCGGCGACCTGCCACCGGGCGAACTCGGCGTCAGCGCCATGGACGACTTTACGCTGCAGATCAGGATGAGGGGTCCGACCCCCTATTTTCTGGCCCTGTTGAACCATTCATCGACTTACCCGCTGCACCGGGCCAGCGTGGAGGCGCATGGTTCGGCATTTTCCCGTCCTGGCAACCTGGTCTCGAACGGCGCCTATGTCCTCGACGACTGGGTCATCCGTTCGCGTATAGAACTGGTCAAAAACCCGAATTTCTGGGATGCGAAAAACGTCATCATCGAAAAGATTGTCTATTTTCCGTTCGAAGACCAGTCGACGGCGCTAAAACGTTTCCGTGCCGGAAAGCTGCACTGGACGTCCGGGGTTCCGAACAACCAGTTCAAATGGTTACAGGAGCATTACCCCGATGAATTGGTGATCAGTCCGTGGCTCGGCTCATATTTCTTTGGCTTTAACCTCGAGCGCGAGCCGTTCATAGCCAACCCGGATCTCCGCCTGGCGCTGGTGCTGGCGCTCGACCGTGACCTGCTGACGCAGAAGGTGACCCAGTTTGGTGAACTGCCTGCTTACACGCTGGTGCCCCCGGGTATCAGGGACCACGTTTCACTGGTGCCGGAATGGGCGGAATGGACGCAGGCCGAGCGTGAAGCCGAAGCCCGGCGTCTGTACGCCGGGGCCGGTTATTCGGAAGCAAACCCGCTGAAAATTGAAATACGCTACACAGCCGGTGAAAACAACAAGAAGATGGCCCTGGCGGCGGCTTCATTGTGGAAGCAGATCCTGGGGGTGCAGACGACATTGCTCAATGAGGAAAGCAAGGTTTTCCTGCAGAACCGCGAACAAAAAATCCTCACGCAGGTTTTCCAGTCCGGCTGGATAAGCGATTATGCCGACGCCTACAGTTTCCTGAGCCTTTTCCGCAGCGGCGGCGGGCGTAATTATTATGGCTATACCAATGGTCTTTACGACGCGTTGCTTGACGAGATCGCCGCCGAGCGAATCCCCGCCAGGCGCAGGCTGCTGATGTATGAGGCGGAACGCCTGCTGATGGCTGACGTACCCTTTATTCCGCTTTACAGCTATGTAACCAAGCGCATGGTGAACCCGCGTCTGAAGGGGTGGCAAAGCAACGTCATGGATCACCACTACAGCAAGGACATGTACTTCCTCAAGGCCGTGGACGAGGAAAATCCAGCCGCACCTGCGGTGACCGAACCGGAGGCCACGACAGCGGGTCAAGACAAGGAATCCCCTGCTCCTGCAAAGAACGACGAAGCCGCCCAACCCGGGCAGGACACGGGGACCACCAAATCTGCGGGCAAATCCGCGGGTGATGCTGAAACGGGGGAACCCACACAGACGCAGCAGGCAATTCCGCCCGGAGACGCGGCATCGGAAGCGCCGCCCGGAGACACGCCGCCCGAAGACGACACGGACAATGACACCGTTGCGGAGGGCGTGCGCCAATGATCCAGGATTCCGGCATGGCAAGACATGTCCTGCGGCGATTGCTCAGCCTGATTCCGACGCTGCTGATGCTGATCACGGTAGCGTTTTTCCTGATGCGCATGGCGCCGGGCGGGCCGTTCGAGTCCGAAAAATTTTGACCTGCGGAAGTCGAGGCCAACCTCGAAGCCAAGTACCACATGGATGAATCGCTGTTGCAGCAGTATTTCCGTTATCTCAGCCAGATTGCCGTACTGGATTTTGGGACTTCCATCCAATACAAGGACTGGACCGTCAACGAATTGATCGCCCAGGCCATGCCAGTGTCGCTGACCATCGGGCTGAGCGCCATGCTGCTGGCGTTCCTGTTCGGAACACTGCTGGGCATCAGCGCTGCGTTGCGGCAAAACACGCGTGTGGATTATCTTTTGATGGGGGTGGGCATGCTCGGTATTTCGATCCCCAGCTTTGTCGTTGCGCCGATCCTGACCTTATTACTGGCCGTTTATGCCGGCTTGCTGCCGGCCGGCGGCTGGGACTGGAGCATCGCCAGCATGGTGCTGCCGGTGGTGACGCTGGCATTGCCGGTGACCGCCTATATTGCGCGTCTGACCCGCGGCAGTATGATCGAGGTCATGCACAGCAACTTCATACGCTCCGCCCGCGCCAAGGGATTGCCCGAGAGCACGGTGATCCGCCGGCACGCCTTGCGGCCGGCTCTCTTGCCGGTCATTTCATTCCTGGGTCCCGCAACCGCGGGCATGATCAGCGGTTCGGTAATCATTGAACGGATATTTACGATCCCGGGTCTCGGCAGTTACTTTGTGCAGGGGGCGCTGAACCGCGACTACGCGCTGGTGATGGGGGTGGTGATTTTCTACGGCGTGCTGATCATCATGCTGAATTTTCTGATCGACCTGATTTATGCCTGGCTCAATCCCAAGGTCCGCTATGACGAAAAACACTGACAAACCGGTCATCGACCCATTTACGGCGGCGATGAGTGTCGTCGACGTCAAGGGGCGCTCCCCGTGGGAAGACGCGTGGCACCGTTTATTGAAAAACCGCGCGGCAGTTTACAGTGCGTTCATCATGGCGGCCATGATCCTGCTGGTCGTGTTCGGACCGATGCTGATCTCGTGGGAGTCCGATTTCACCGACTGGGACAACACCTCAACCCCGCCGAGTTTTTCCACGGGACACTGGTTTGGCACCGATGCGGTCGGCCGGGATATCCTGGTGCGCACCCTGGAGGGCGGCAGGATTTCATTGATGGTCGGCCTGGTGGCCACCATCGTCAGCCTGCTGATCGGCGTCAGTTATGGCGCCACGGCCGGTTATTTTGGCGGTGCCGCCGACCGTATCATGATGCGAATCGTGGATATCATTTACGCCCTGCCATTCATGTTTTTTGTCATCCTGCTGATGGTCATTTTCGACCGCAACATCCTGCTGATCTTTGCGGCCATCGGCGCGATCAACTGGCTCGATATGGCGCGTATCGTCCGCGGCCAGACCCTGAGTCTCAAAAACACCGAGTTCGTCGAAGCTGCGAAAGCCTGCGGCGTCAACGACTGGGACATCATCCGGCGTCACATCACCCCCAATTTACTCGGCGTGGTGATCGTGTATGTGACCCTGACCATTCCCCAGATCATCCTGGCCGAATCCTTTCTGAGCTTTCTCGGCCTTGGCGTGCAGGAACCCATGAGCTCCTGGGGCGCGCTGGTCAGCGACGGGGCGCAGGACATGGAGTCGGCACCGTGGACACTGATCGTCCCGTCGGTGTTTCTCACGGTCACCCTGTACTGTTTCAACTATATCGGCGATGGTCTGCGTGACGCGCTCGATCCAAAGGACCGGGTATAGTGTCCTTGTTGGAAGTCAAGGACCTGGATGTCGGCTTCGATACGCCGGAAGGCGAGGTTCTTGCGGTCAACCATATGAATTTTTCAGTCGAGGCCGGTGAAACACTGGCCCTGGTCGGCGAGTCGGGTTCCGGTAAAACACAGACGGTGATGGCAATTCTGGGCTTGCTGGCCGAGAACGGCCACGCGCGCGGCCAGGCCATTTTCAAGGGCAAAGACCTGTTACAGATGAGCCGCGCGGAACTGAACCTGCACCGCGGCAGCGAAATCGCCATGATATTCCAGGATCCGATGACCTCGCTGAATCCGTATCTGCGTATCGAAAAACAGATGATCGAGGTCGTCATGCACCACCAGGGATTGAAAAAGGCAGCGGCCAGGGCGCAAGCGGTGGAAGTACTTCGCGCCGTGCGCATACCGGACCCTGAACGTATCATCCGCCAGTATCCGCACGAGTTGTCCGGCGGTATGCGGCAGAAGGTGATGGTGGCGATGGGGCTGCTGAGCGAGCCGGAACTGCTGATCGCGGACGAACCGACGGCGGCGCTTGATGTGACCGTCCAGGCGCAGATCACCCGCCTGATGAGTGACTTGCAGAAGAAGGCGAATACAGCGATTATTTTGATTTCCCACGATCTCGGTATCGTCGCCGGCTTATGTGACCGCGTGCTTGTAATGTACGCCGGCGAGGCGGTTGAATGTGGCACGGTGGAGCAGATTTACTACGATCCAAAACATCCCTACACGCAGGGCTTGCTGAAATCCGTTCCGCGTCTGGACCAACTGATCGAACGGGATCTCGAAGCCATACCCGGCAATCCGCCCAATCCGCTGACCTTACCGGAAGGCTGTAAATTCCGCGACCGTTGCCCGCAGGCGTTTGACGCGTGTACCAGCACACCACCCATGCAGGTGGGAGAAGACCGCCACCCGTTCCGCTGCTGGCTGGGGGCATCAAAATGAACGACAGGGTGCTGAGGGTGCAGGACCTGGCGGTGCATTTCAAACTTCGCGAAGGCGGCTTGCTGCGGGCGAAGACGCACACGCTCAAAGCGGTCGACGGCGTCAGCTTTGACCTGGATGCCGGCGAAACGCTCGGGGTCGTCGGCGAATCGGGCTCTGGCAAGTCAACGCTGGCCCGGGCGCTGCTGGCGCTGGTCAAACCAAGCCGCGGCCGGGTGCTGTGGCTGGGCGAAGACCTGAACAAGCTGGACGATGAGACTTTGCGGAAAAAACGCCAGGACCTGCAGATCATTTTCCAGGATCCTTTGGCTGCCCTCAATCCGCGCATGACCGTGCGCGACATCATCGCCGAACCGCTGTGGACATTTTTCCCCGTAATTGCGCGCGTGCAGGTCGATGAGCGGGTGCGCGGGGTGATGAAAATGGTGGGCTTGCTGCCAAACCAGGTCAACCGCTACCCGCACGAATTCTCCGCTGGTCAATGCCAGCGAATCGGTATCGCCCGCGCCCTTGTGTTGAACCCGAAACTGGTCATTTGTGACGAGCCAGTCAGCGCCCTGGACGTGTCGATCCAGGCGCAAATTATCAACTTGCTAAAGATTTTGCAGAAAAAGCTGAACCTTTCGCTGGTATTTATTGCCCATGACCTGTCGGTGGTCAAACATATCAGTGACCGCGTCATGGTGATGTACCTCGGCAGGGCGATGGAGCTTTCACTGCGCAGTAATTTGTACACAAAACCGCTGCACCCCTACACCAATGCGTTGATCAAGGCGGTGCCGGTACCCGATCCGAGGGTGGCGAGGGCCGCGAGCGAAAGCGTTTTGACCGGGGACATTCCAGCGCCACTGAATCCGCCCCCTGGCTGCGTGTTTCATCCCCGTTGCCCCCATTCGATCAAGCGGTGCGAGCTGGAAGTACCAGCCATGAGGAGGATGGAGCATGGCGACTGGGTTGCCTGTCATCGCGCGGAAGAACTTGACTTGACCATTGTTAAAAGCGGTTAGAATACGTGCTGCGTTAACCGATAAAACCAGAATTGACAGAGGAAATTGGAATGATCCGAAACACACTGCGATCCGTTGCGGTCATCACTGTTGTATTGCTTATGAGCGGTTGCAACAGGAACATCAAGGTGATCAGCGAATGGGACGCCGGCCGTGACAACATCGACAGGCGCGAACGGATTGCCGTCGTTGCGATGATGCCCGAGTCCCTGCAGCGTCTGACCGTTGAGCAGGAAATTGTAAGGGTATTGCGCAAGTCGGGCAGGAACGCACTGGTGTCCAGCGATATCCCGGGCTTGTCCGGTCGCCTGGCCAGGGAAACCGCCGAACCGGCCCTGAAGGCCGCAAGTGTCGATGCCGTAATCGTCGTATTCCTGACCAGCGGGGGCAAGGGTGAGCGACTGGAACGGGCCGATTACTATGCCGTCCATGTGGACTCCGGTTTCTACGGAACGGGTTACGGCTGGTTCGCGCCCACCTACGTCAATGTATACACGGTGGTCGAGGGCAGTGGCTTTTACGACCAGGAAAATTTTCTGTATGCGGAAACATCCTATTTCGACATCACTGAAGACCTTGTCAAGTGGAGCATGATCACCCGTTCCAAGAACCTCGAGTACAACGACACAGCGAAATCGGTCGCCGAGAAAATCGTTCGCAAGATGAAATCCACCGGGACGCTGTAAGTTCACGGTGCGTGCGTGAAAGCACAGACCGGACCCACGGTTACCGGTAAAAATTTGAGCAATCCCCGATGAGCAGTAACCAGGCTGAGTCCATCAAGCTGGAATCCGGTCTCGACCGGCTCGGGCTGGAGGTGCCACCCGGTGCGATTGACAGGCTGCTCGCCTACATGGGTCTGTTGAAGGAGTGGTCCGGCACCTACAACCTGGTCGCGCCGCGCGAACGGGAGTTTTTGCTGACCCGCCACCTGCTCGATTCGCTGTCAATCGCACGCTGGCTGCAACCGGGTTCATTGCTGGATGTAGGCACCGGTGCGGGTCTGCCGGGATTGCCTTTGGCCATCATCAGGCCTGACATGCAAGTGACATTGCTCGACAGCGCTGGCAAGAAAATCCGTTTCATCCGCCACGTCGGGCGCAGCTTAAGTCTTGAGAATATTCACCCCTTGCAACAAAGGGTCGAAGACCTGGAAGACGGCAGGACCTATGCCAATATCACCTCCAGGGCGTTTGCCACCCTGAAGACGTTTGTCGAGGCGGTGCGGCCCTGCGCCGACCAGGCCACCCGCCTGCTGGCGATGAAGGGCGTTTACCCGCATGCGGAACTTGAAGAACTGCCCGCCTGGGTCAATGTACAATCGATCGAATCATTAACCGTGCCGTACTTGCACGCCGAGCGGCACCTGGTTTTGCTGTCGCTCTCCAGATAACCGGTTTAAAAAGAACACCATGGCAAGAATTATTGCAGTTGCAAACCAGAAAGGCGGGGTTGGAAAAACCACGACCGCCGTCAACCTGACTGCCGCGCTGGCGGACATGAAATACCGCACCCTGCTGGTCGATCTCGACCCGCAGGGCAATGCCTCGGTGGGTTGCGGGATCAATGCGCGTAAACTCGAGATTTCCGCGCTCGAGGTGATGCAGGCCGAGTGCGATATATCTGCAGCCATGATCCAGCTTGAAACGCTTGGATTTGACGTGTTGCCATCCAACAGCGACCTGACCGCCGCCGAGGTTTCGCTGCTGCAGGTCGATGATCGTGAGTACCGCTTAAAGCATGCGCTGGAAAAAATCGCCCATCAGTACGCCTGGATCATCATAGATTGCCCGCCCTCTCTGAACATGCTGACGCTCAATGCGCTGACGGCGGCCAACAGCGTGCTGATACCCATGCAGTGCGAATACTACGCGCTCGAGGGGCTCGCCTCATTGCTCGAAACCATTGACCAGGTGCGCAACAGCGTCAACCCGGGTCTGGAGATCGAAGGTCTGTTGCGCACCATGTTCGATGGCCGCAACAACCTGGCCAACGCGGTTTCGGAGCAGCTGACCCAGCATTTTGGCGAGCGCGTCTACCGCACCCTGATACCACGCAACGTGCGGGTCGCCGAAGCACCCAGTCACGGTCTGCCGGTGTTGCGCTATGACCCGGGTTCGCGCGGCGCGCTGGCCTACCTCGGTTTGGCCGGGGAATTGCTGCGCAGGCACCGCAAAAGACAGGCGGGCGAGGTGTGAATTCCAGCAACGTAGTTCACTTTGTGCCGCTTAACCCGAACATTGCACCAGTATCCCGGATGATGGCGCAGGACAGGTGCGTCTCGGCGCCGGGCTGGACTGAAAGACGTAGCCGTAGCTACGTCTTGAAGGAAGCCCAAGCCGAGGCGTGCATGGACCAGCCAGGGCCGGGATAGGCACTGGCTCGGACCAAACTGTATCTTTTGATCATGCCCATAAAACGTCATATTCTGCTTACGTTTCAATATCCTGAGGAGAGAGCCAGTGCCGACTGGTGCAATATTCGGGTTAAGTTGCTACTATGATTTATCGGTTTCGGAAAAGCACTTGATGACAACAAAAAAGAATCCACTCGGTCGTAATCTGAGTTCCATGCTCAGCCAGTCCGCTTTACAACACGCGGTGGACAATGCGAATTTTGAATCATCCGGCAGGGACTCACTGAGAAACCTGCCACTGGACCTGATCAGTCCGGGGCCGTTTCAGCCACGCTCGATTTTCGATGCGGACCGCCTGCAGGAACTGGCCGAATCCATCCGCCAGCAGGGTGTCATTCAGCCCGTTTTAGTGCGGTTGCGTGGTCACAACAACTATGAACTGATCGCCGGTGAACGGCGTTGGCGTGCGGCGCAGCTCGCCGGTATCGACAAAATTCCCGCCATCGTCCGCGAGGTGCCCGACGAGATCGCCATCGCCATGGCACTGGTCGAAAACATCCAGCGTGAAAACCTGAACCCGATCGAAGAGGCGACGGCGTTGCAACGCCTGGTGGAGGAGTTCCAGATGACCCACCAGCAAGCCGGCGATGCAGTGGGCCGTTCACGCTCCGCCGTCTCCAACCTGCTGCGTCTGCTGGAACTGTCGCACGAGGTGCGCGAACTGGTGGACGCCCGCCACCTGGAAATGGGCCATGCGCGTGCCCTGCTGACCCTCGAACCCGCACTGCAGGCCAAAGCCGCACGCGAAGTGGTCGCCAGGGATTTGTCGGTACGTGAAACCGAGCGACTGGTCCGGCGCTTAAAATTACCGCCGGTCAGCAAAACCACCGTGCTTGATCCCGATATCAGGCACCTGCAGGACAGGCTGGCTGAAAAACTCTGCGCCAGGGTCAAGTTAAGCCACAACGCCAAGGGCAAGGGCAAGCTGGTCATTGCCTATAATTCGGCGGATGAACTGGAAGGTATCCTGCAGCACCTGGGTCTCGAAACTGACTGAGCAATTGTTGACCTCGGTCAACGATTGAATCCCGTTCTGCCGCTATCATCCCTGCTATTCCTGGTTAAAGCATCAAAAGGTAAACACCATGCAAGGTTATCCACATATCTACGTCGCCAATGCTTCCGGCACCAGCGAAGGTAATGTCATTGTCACGGGCGACGGCCTGCCGGAACTGGCAACCCAGTCACCACCGCAGTTCGACGGGCCACTGGGCATGTGGTCACCCGAAACCCTGTTTTCGGCTGCCGTTGCCGATTGCTACATCCTGACGTTCCGCGCGATTGCGCGTGCCTCCAAGTTCGAATGGAATTCTCTCGAATGCAAAGTTGAAGGCGTTCTCGAACGGCCGGAAAAAACGACTTATTTCACCACCTTCAAGGTCCACGCCGTGCTGCACGCGCCGGAGGGTGCAAAGGTCGAACTGGCGGAAAGACTGCTGGAAAAAGCCGAAAGCCTTTGCCTGATAACCGCCTCGCTGAAATCTGAAGTCATCCTGACAACGGAAATACATCTCGGCTGAAGCCTGTCACCCGGGCGTTCCGCGACTGTCATCCGGCGTTCCGTCCGGGTGGGGG
>JBFZEL010000118.1:0-5655 GCA_041306925.1 Lysobacterales bacterium | reverse complement strand
CCTGGATCTGGGTCCCAGCGGTCAGGATCACTATTTCGGTAATGGCCTGGTGCAGGCACAAGCCGCCAGTGACTATCTCGACGCACACCCATGTGCCGGCAATTAATCACTGAGTAGATCTTTTCTGTGTAAGGGGCACCCTCACCGGTGCCCCTTTTTTATGGTTCTGTAAATCCGGTTATGGCCCCGTCCGATTTTTCGGGGCCATCTCTTGCACCTTAAAAATCCGGGTGGGTATCGGCAAGACCACAATTATTTCTGTCAGAAACGTTGAGTGCCGTAATGGCAACGGCGCCATCGCGTTGGTGGTACATTTTGCGGGTCACCAGGCGGCCTTGCGTGTGTGCAAAAGACTCCACCAAAGGATTCTCCTGTCCCCAAAACAGGATCACCAATTCGGTATCACAAGGTATCTGGGCAATCGCCAACTCATCCATGGCGGGGTTATAGGGAACCTTGCCTGCGGTCAGGAAGGCAAATGAACCGATGAAACCCCACTCACCGAACACGTAATAGCGTGGCTTGGGGCTGTCTTTGGCTTCCTCAGCCAGGAGTGTTTGTGCATCCGAATAATATTTAACCCCGCCAGTTTCGAGCAACTGTTTTTGCGTGATATTTTGCTGCTGCAGATTCAAAATGACCAGGAAAAGCAACAGCGAGACCAAGCCTGCAGAAGCAACTTTCCTGGCAGGTATTGGCATATCATTCCAAAAACACAGACCCGCTCGATGCAGCGCAAGACCCGAAGTTATATACAAAAACGGCAGCATCAGAATCATGTGGTGGGGCGCGATGCGTGCGGCGAAATAGAGCGAAACAACAAAAAATGCAGTGATCAGTGACAGAATATAACCAAGCGGCGCATCGAAGCGTTTTCGCACTGCCACGACTGGAACAGCAATCAGCGTAATGGCAACCAGCACGATTAACTTGAGCACGCCGTGGGCGGTGGGCGATGCCTGGCTGAACATGACCGCATGATGGTAATTACCCGAAAGTGCCGCTACCGCGTGCGTAAACAACTGGTACGGCCTGGCGTAAAATTCAATTGGACTACCCGTAACGTTTACTTCGCTGGCGCGTTGGAAGATTTCAGATAATCCGCCCAATTCCAGCCAGAGCCTGCCATAGCCGATGAGGTACAAAATCGAACCAAGGGCAAAACCAGCCACCCAGCACAAGGTCATTTTTGCCGTGGAGTAGCCAGGTTTGCGTGAAAGGTGAACGACAATGCCTATGAAGGCAGGCAGAAAAAAGCTGTAGATGAAATAGCCGTAGAATGCCCAACCGGCGAGCAGACCGGACAGAATCAAAACAGCACGGGACCCCCCATCGTGGTCGGAACCATCAAGCCTGTCACGCATCAGCAGCAGCAAATAAAACGCAACGAGCACAAACAAAACCGGCGACAGGGTTATGTAACTCTGCGTTCTGAATGCAAAAACAAAAGCAGGGTCCAGCGCCAGGACCGCGGTGATCAGCAACGCAAATAAGCGCGAACCCGTGGCCCTGGTCAAAATCATGTTGGCTATGAGCAAAATGCCAAAACCGAAAATTGCATGTGCAATACGCAACGAGAAAACGCTAAAGCCAAATAGTTTGAAAAACACCAGGCCAAAGTAGGTATGCATCACGCCGTGATAATAATTTCCCAGGAGCGGGAAGGTATCCCATGGTGGAAAGTGATTGATGTATTTATTGCCGGCCAGTATTTTCGCGGCAAGATAATCCGGGTTCACCGCATCGAAATACAGTCCCGGCAGATGGTTGTTTCTCAAAACCCCGAGTGAAAATATGAGCAGCAGCACAAACGCGGACACCCACCCGCGCGACTCTATGCCATCGACGATCATCCGATAGATGCTGGCGAGGCGCCTGGAAATCATGTCAATGAACAGATCAATGATGGCAACTCCCAGGAAAAACAGTGATTGCTGACTAGTGTCGCCAACAAAGTCAGCCACTACAAGTTATTCAGCGATGTTTATCGTTCTGGAGATTGCGCCGCGCAGCGCACTAGAAAAGTTCGTATTCCGTCCGTGTTTAAATATCCCGGGAAGAGAGTAAACTGGCAGCCAATTCGGGCAATCAACGCAGGGGTGCGAATCATGCGATCAACAAGAGTTAATAATATCGCGTCGTCAATCGTCTCTATTTGTCTTCTGTTTCAATTCCAGGTTGCCTACGCAACCTCGGTACAGCTGCCGACAGAAACACGTGTCTACATCGAAACCAAGCAGGCTCTCATCGGCAAGGGCGACCAGGTCACGGAAGGGCAATTTGTCAATGCGGCAGTCTGGCGCGATGTGGTGGTCAACGGCAATGTGCTGATCGCTGCGGGCGCACCGGTCATAGCAAAAGTCGATACCCTCAAGAAAAGACAGATAGCCGGCGTCAAGGGGGAGATGTCGATCGGGGCGTACGAAACGGTCAGCGTGGACGGGCAGAAGATTCAGCTCAGCGGTGGCTATCACAAGGAAGGCAAAAGCCGCATGGCCTTGTCCATCACCCTCGGCGTGCTTTTCATCCTGCCTATTTTTATCCCGGGCAAGGCGGCCGAATTACCCACCGGAACCATCTTTGATGCCTATGTCGACAATAACTGGAATGTCGAGCTTGGCGACGCGCGGGTGGCACGAAAAGTCGATCTCAGCTACATGAGTTCAGACCTTTCCGCCGAACTGCTGTACGCAAAGCTGGAAGCACAGGAAAAACCGGAATTTTTTGAATTTGAAATCAGAACTGCAGAAAGCGCCCTGACCGAATTTGTGATCGATCGTGTGAACGACAAGCCGATCAGCCCGGTCGAGCTGAAAAACATCTCTGAACGTAACGAAGACGGTGAACGGGTCATCAACGCTCAGGTCAAGATCAAAACCCTTTTGAAAGTGTTTGCAAAGGGTATCAACACCATCGAGATTGCAAGTGAGCAGGGCGGACAAAGGACTGCTGCCAAGCTGATAGTCGATATCCAGATCTGACCTGCCGGGTATTCGCGCGGCCGGGGCTATCCGACGGGCTCACGCTGGTGATTGGCAAGCAGCCGTTCGAACCCGCTGACGGGTTCACGGCCCGCATGTCGTACAAACCAGCCGGAAATCAGCCGATTAACTGGATCGGGCCGGTTGGTTGTGCAAGAATATTTCAATATACTTCACCGTTGTCCGGGAGTTGCCGGACCTGAACCTTATACCTGCGGGATGTTCCAAAGCACCTCGCGGCTGAGATGGAAAATACTTTGAGTGAAATTTTTAAAGTCCGGACCGGGTCCGGATTCCCGCCGGCTCTATTCGCGATTGCCGTTCTCGCTGTCGTCATCGGGCTCACCAGTGGCTGCGCCGGCACGGCCACCGGCAGGGATACTTCGGTTTATTCAAGCCTGAAGAAAGAAGAGGTGACCAGCCAGAAATCCTCGCAGGCAGCCCTGAAGAAAGAACCGTTGACCAGCCAGAAATCCTCGCAGGCCGCGGCGATGGTCGTCATACGCTACCCGGCCATGATCCATACCGATGCGGAAAACCTTTACGTGAGTTCGTTTGCGATCAACGCCATTGGTGGCGAGGTGCCCTACGCCGTACACGGCAACCGGCAGACCTCGCGGGTCGCGCAGTCGATCATCGAGAAATCCAGCTATTTCGCGATGTCCCTGTACCACGAGTTGAAGGCTGCGCTGCCGGCAGGTTCGGTGCTGCTGTCACCGCATATCGTCGAATGGGACAAGGAAAACGGGCTTTACAGCCGCCCGATCCTTGGTTCCGAACAGATACCCAGCGTGTTGACCATCGATTTCAATATCTATTCTTTCCCGGACACCAACCAGGTGATGGATGCGCCACCGGTGACCTTCGGTGATCTCGTGACCCCCATGATCGTCGTCAAGAGCAGCCGCTGGGCGCAGCCGTCGCTGGGTGGCCTGTTGATCTCGAGTCCACCGCTGGTCAGCTCGGCCTGGCGCCAGACCCGCAGGGAAGCCGACGACGGTTTTCGCGCACGTCTCGACGGCCAGCCCCAGGCCACCGATGCCTCGCTTGAATTCATATCCTTCCTGCGTGAACGGGATGAGCCGGAGTTAGCGCTGCCACTGAAAGGGGGTGGTGAAGGCAACCAGCAAATGCTCGCCATCGAGCAATATTCACTGGAAAAAATCCGCATGAACGGGGAACTCGTCGCCGCTCTGCCCGAGGACTTCTCCATTGATCCCTTCGTGCAGGCATTCGTCAAGGGCGCCAGTATCCGGATCGTCGACCTGCTGAATTCGGTCGACCATGACAAGGCCACTTTTTTAGCGCGCCAGGCCGCCATCGAGCGTTTTGACCCGGAGCTCGCCAGGGTGTTTTTTGTCCAGTCCAGTGACGAGAGCGTCAGGGCGCGCCTGCAGCTTGCCGATGCCCTCATCGGGGCGGAGCGTGAATTCCTGGCGGCGCAGTCTGACAGTATTTACGAGGGCACCTACAAGGGCAATTACGGCGCCAAGATGCGCAATATCATCGCCGCCGAGTATCGTACCCTTGAGGAGCGCCGCCAACTGGCGCGCAAGCAGAATATCACCACCGCGGTCGCCGTTATCGCACTGGCCGGCGCCGTCTATGGCGCGGTGGCTTCGGCAGCCAGCACGGCTGCCGTGGTGACGACATCGGGTACTTTGCTGGCGGGTTCCGGTTGGGCCCTGCACAAGACACTCGAGACCAGGACCGAGTCAAAGGAGGTCAACCGCTATTTCCTGGCCCGCATGGCGCCCGCGTTCGACCGGCAGATGTCGGTGCAGATGGAGTGGCTGGAATCCAAGGAGGAGATCACGGCGCGCGGTTTTGCAGAGTTCAGAAACAAGACGCTGAGTCTTTACCAGTCCAGGGTCAGATCCATGCAGGTCAGCGCCAATGACCAGTGCCATTTCAACCATCCCGGATTCGGCGAAAAGGGCCGCTGGTACGGTGCCTGTGACAACGGTGTCGCCTCCGGCAGGGGTTATGGCCTGAGCATGAACGCGCGTGGCGACACCGTCGAGTTTATCGGTGAAACCGAGAAAGGACTGGCAGCGGGATCGGGCGGCATGATCATCCAGCGCCGCGGCCAGGTCGGGGCGACCTACTATGAAGGTGGATTCAAAAACGGCCTGCCCGACGGTGTGGTGCTGGTCGAGGAACCCGGTCAGTTACCCAGGACAAGACTGTTTAAAGAGGGTGCGGACGTTGGTAAAGGCGACGCTGCCAGGTTGCAGGGATTGAGCCTGGCGTTTAGCGCCAATGCCCCGGGGTCGCCGACACCTTGAACGTCTTGCGGAAAATCGTGGTGGCGGCTGTTTTTTGCGTATTCACAGCAGGCCGGAATAGCCATGCCGGCGTTGGCCTGGAAGACCTTGCCGAGCTTCCGCCGGGTGAACAGTACCGTCAGCTTAGCCTGGTAGTCCTGATCTCGAGAGGCGCCGATCCGGCGCTGATGGATGCCATCGCGCCGCGGCATACCGGCGACGGGGGCAGTCCGACCCCCAATCTCAGCCCCGATGATTACAAGACACCGTTGATCCGCATTGTCGACCAGGAATCCATGTTATCCGGCGCCGCCTTCCTGTTGCGTTATGCGCAGGATTCCAGCGCTGCAATCCAGGCCAGCCTGGCGGCCATCAACGCCGCCAACCCGGTGCTGATCAGCATGGTC
>JBFZEL010000117.1:0-3826 GCA_041306925.1 Lysobacterales bacterium | reverse complement strand
CACGGAAGTACGTGCACCGTTCGCGGGCATAGTGGGCGGTCGCGAAGTATCCAACGGCGATACCGCGCAGATAGGCATGGCCTTGCTGAAAGTCATAGACCCCACCAGCATCCGCTTCGAAGGTTTTATTCCCGCCGATCACATCAGGTTTATAGCCGTTGGGCAGATCGTGAATTTCCGCGTCAGCGGTCAAAGCGACCGGCAATTCGAGGGCCGCATAGAGCGTATCAACCCGGTGGCCGACCCCGGCAGCCGCCAGGTCAGCGTGCAGGTAGCGATCACCGGTGAATACGACCTGACCGTAGGCCTGTTTGCCGAGGGGCGGGTGCAGACCGAGGTCAAACAGGGCATTACCGCTCCTGAATCCAGCCTGGTGCGGCAAGGTGACCAGGCGTATGTCTGGCGCGTCAAAGACGGAGTGCTCAACAGGCTTGAAGTTGAACTGGGCGCACGCGATGCGCTGACCGGAGCCTTCGCCGTCAAAGCCGGTCTGGTTGACGGCGACCTGGTGTTGCGCCACCCCCTTGGCGCGCTGGTCGACGGCGTCAGGGTTGAGTTGCAACAAGCTCCCGCTGCAGGACAGGAGGGTTAGTCGTCATGGTTCTGTCCGATTTCAGCATCAGGCAGCCCGTCGTGGTCGTGGTTGTCACTTTGGCTTTGATGGCGGCGGGGTGGTTAGCGCTCGGCAATCTGCGCGTCAATGAGCGCCCCGATATTGCGCCGCCGGTATTGCGTGTCAGCGTCCCCTACCCCGGCGCTTCGCCGGAAACCGTGGAGCGCGAAATCCTGGATCGCCTGGAAAAAGCCATGCGTAGCATCCCGGGAGTGCGCGAAATGCGCGCCTGGGCAAGTGACAGCAACGCCACGTTCCGCATTGAGTTCGAATTCAGCAAAAACCTGATCGTAGCCGCCGATGAAGTGCGCAATGCCATCGCCACCGTGCGTTACAAGCTGCCCAACGAAATGCGCGAACCGGTCATCCAGCGGGTCGATCCGGACGCGTGGCCGATCATGTCCCTGTCGCTGTCGTCGACCAGTCAGAGCCATATCGAATTGTCGCGCATGGCGGAAAAAGACATTGCCGACCGCCTGCGCGGTTTGCCGGGCGTTGCTGAAGTCGGGGTTTCAGGCAACCTGGTGCGTGAGTTGTCCGTGCTGTTGCGCAGTGAAAAATTGCGCATGCACAACATCTCCGTAGCAGAGGTGGAACGCAGTCTGCGCAGCCAGAACCTGACGGTTCCCGGCGGCAAACTGGAGGGCTTGCTGGAGGACCGGAGCATCCGCCTGATCGGGCGTCTTGAAACCCCGGAAGATTTTTCCAGTATTGTGATCAAGCGCAATGGCGATGATGTGTTGCGGCTTGGCGATGTCGCCGAGGTAGTGGATGGCACCGCTCCGCAAGACAGCCTGGGTCTTTACAACGGCCAGACGTCGGTGGCTATCAACGTGATTCGCACGCGCGAAGCCAGCACGGTCGCCGTTTCCAAACTGGTCCGGGCGGAACTGGATGACATCAACAAGCAACTTGAAGAAGGCACGCAAATTGACATTGCCAACGATGGCGGGGAGTGGGCCGAACAAAGTTTGAACAATGTCATCGAGGCGCTTCTTTTCGGCGCCATACTGACTATATTTGTGGTCTACGCTTTCCTCAATTCCTGGCGGTCAACGCTGATCACGGCCCTCGCCTTACCTACTTCAGTACTCGCCGCATTCATCGCTGTATGGCTGTTTGGTTTCTCACTCAATTTCATGACGCTGCTGGGTCTGTCGCTGGCCATCGGTGTGCTGATCGATGACGCCATCGTGGTGCGTGAAAATATTGTCAGGCACATGGAACGGGGCTCAGACCGGATCACTGCCTCGCGCGAAGGCACCAGGGAAATTGGCGTGGCTGTCATGGCGACCACCTTTTCCATCGTGGCCGTGTTTGTGCCGGTTGCTTTCATGGGCGGCGGCGCCGGCCAATGGTTCAAGCCATTTGCGCTGACCGTCGTCGCTTCGGTGCTGGTGTCGCTGCTCGTGTCGTTTTCCCTGGACCCCATGCTGTCTTCCCGCTGGGGCGATCCGGTGGGCTACCAGGACCACCCCAAGAGAGGTTTCAGCGCACTGCTGCAACGTTTTAACCGCTGGTTCGACCACCAGGCCGACCGCTATAGCCTGGTCATCCGTTGGGCACTGGGCCATCGCCGCTCCATGGTCATCATTGCCATATTGAGCCTGGTTGTCGCCTTGTGGCTGCAATCGACCCTCGGCGGAACGAGTTTTCTGCCAAAAACCGACAATGGGCAGTTGGTGGTCGAAATCCGCCTGCCCTCTGGAGCCAGCCTGGAACATGCACGCGTCAAGACCGCACAGGCGGTTGAGCTGGTACGCGAAATTCCGGAAGTCGAGGCGATATTCAGTGACATACAAAGAAACTCATCCCGGATCGATGTGGATATCGGCAAACCCGGGACCCGGCAGCGTAGTGCTGCTGAAATCGCCGTGGTTTTGCGCGCCTCGCTGAGGCGCCTGGTGGGAGCTGAATACACCGTCCAGGACGATACCAGCGATGGCGGTGGCAAGCCGGTGGTCATTAATTTTTTCGGGGTGGATTCGCGTAAGTTGATGGAGATCACCAGCGCCTACATGGATGACCTGCACAAGGTGCCAGGCGCAGTCGATGTCGGCCTGGCCGATCAGGATCCAATGCCTGAATACCAGATCAAGCTCGACCGTGGCCTGGCCAGCAGCCTTGGCATCACCGTGGGTGATGCCGCGCAGGCGCTGCGCGTTGCATTTGCCGGTATTGAAGTTGGCGACTGGGTAGACCCGACGGGAGAAACCCGGGACGTGGCATTGCGTCTGCATCCGGATGATCGCGCCAATGTCTCGGCCCTGTCGCGCCTGCCGCTGGTGCCCGGTGGCAGCAGCAGCGTCGTGCCTCTCGAACAGATCGCTACCATCAGCATGGACAAGGCGCCGGCGCGCATAAGCCACACGGATGGCAAGCGCACGGTAACCGTCACGGCCAACGTTGAAGGCCGGTCACAGGGCGAGGTGATTGACGCGGCAATGGACCTGGTGAAGGCCATCGATTTCCCTCCCGGATACGGGATTCAACTACGCGGCGCCGGCCAGGACCAGGATGAAGTATTCGGTGCGATGCTGACCGCGCTGGTTTCCGGAATTGGCCTGATGTACCTGGTCCTGGTAATCCAGTTCGGCTCGTTCCTGGCGCCAGTGCCGGTGATGCTGAGCCTGCCGCTCAGCCTGATTGGCGTGGTCATTGCCCTGTTGGTGACAGGGCACACCATTAACCTGATGAGCCTTATCGGCGTGATCATGCTCATGGGCCTGGTGGCCAAGAACGCGATCCTGCTGCTGGATTGCGCAAGATCGAAAGAAAAGGAAGGATTCAACCGGGAAGATGCCCTGATGTTTGCCGGTCGCGCGCGTTTGCGGCCGATCCTGATGACAACATTTGCACTCATAGCCGGCATGATGCCGGTCGCAATCGGCCTGGGCGACGGCAGCGAGTTCTACCAACCCATGGCGGTGTCCATCATCGGCGGAACCATCACCTCCACGCTGCTGACACTGTTGATGATCCCGACGTTTTACGACAGCATCGAAATTGCCCACGACCGCCTGGTGGCGAAATTCAAACTCCGCGCGAGCAAACGCGGGACCGCGCTGAGCGCCTTGCTGACTGCCGTGGAATTGCTGCTGGCGATAATAGGTGTGCGTTTTGTCTACCGCTTGCTCAAACGTGCATGGACACACTTCGTGCCGCACGCCGTTGTACCCAATCAGTGATTCATTGAGTTTGCAATTGCGGGGA
>JBFZEL010000116.1:0-2706 GCA_041306925.1 Lysobacterales bacterium | reverse complement strand
GGGGATGATATCGACAACTTCCCGGGAATCTTATTGGCATTCAGGGCCTACGAGTATTTCGCAAGGCCAAATGATATGCAAACCAGCGAAAGCGGGGAAATATGGCACCCCCACTGGGCGGAGTTTCGCCAGACCCCCTATTTCAAACAGTTCGTCCGTAATTCCAATGTACTGACGTATTGGCGGAGCGCCGGTTTTCCGAAGCAATGCCGGGCTTTAGGGGAAGATGATTTTGAATGTGATTAAGGTTGACCGGCCATGAGCTTTTTTAACGAACTCAAACGCAGAAATGTCGTCCGGGTTGGCCTGGCCTACGCTATTGCCGGCTGGGTTTTTCTGCAGGTTGCAGACCTGGTGCTGACCAACATCGAGGCCCCCTCCTGGGTCATCAAGGCGCTGATGCTGTTCGTTTTGCTCGGCTTCATTGCATCCCTGGTGATTGCCTGGGCTTACGAAATCACACCGGAGGGTATCAAGAGGGAATCCGAAGTCGACCGGTCGCAATCCGTCGCCGGCCACACCGGCAAAAAACTGGACCGGATCATCATCGGCTTCCTGGTGCTGGCGGTGGCGGTGCTGCTGCTTGAGCGCTCGCTGTCACCAGCGGGAAAGGTGCCCGGCCCCGTTACCGAAGATGCGCCAATGCAGGCAAGCCAGACCGGTGATGACCAAACCGCTTTACCGGAGGCTGCGCCGTCCGGAGATCCATCGATCGCCGTGCTGCCTTTTACGGACATGAGCCCGGAGCAGGACCAGGGCTATTTCTCGGATGGCATTGCCGAGGAATTGCTCAACGTGCTGGTCAAGGTGAAGGGCCTCAAGGTGGCCTCACGTACTTCCTCGTTCACCTACAAGGGCAGCAAGCAGAGTCTCGCCGAGATCGCCGGTGAACTGAAAGTCGACCATGTATTGGAAGGCAGTGTGCGCAAGGCCGGTAACCGCGTGCGCATCACCGCGCAGCTGATCGACGCGGATACCGACCGGCATATCTGGTCGGAAACCTTCGATCGCGAATTGGTGGATATCTTTGCCATCCAGGACGAGATTGCCAAAGCCATCGTGGCGGCCCTGAGTACCGAACTGGGCATTCTGAAAGACAGCCCGGCCATAGCGGTTACGGCAGCCACGCAGAACCTCGATGCCTACGAGTTATATCTGAAAGCCCGTGGTCTGTTCCTGGCCCGCCGGGAGCTGGAAGAGAGCATCGCCTTGTATGAACGTGCCGTAGAGCTCGATCCCGCATTTGCCCGCGCCTGGGAAGGGCTGGCAGAGGTCTATTCGGTTGTCGAATCCTGGAGCATCGCGGGGCGGGATTGGGACAGCCTGGCATTGCAGGCTGCGAAACGCGCGCTGGACTTGGATCCCTCGCTTTCCGGACCCTGGGCGGTCATGGGCCAGGTTGCAAATAACAATGAGGATTATGTTACCGGCCTTGCCAATATGGAGCGCGCCATTGAACTGGACTCCAACAACGCCACGCTCTATCTCTGGCGCGGGATTGACTACTCTTCACTTGGGTTCCAGGCCGAGTCCATTGCAGATCTCAAACGCTGCCTGGAAATCGATCCAGCTTATGATAATTGTCTGCGGCACCTCGCGCTGACCTACGCAACTATCGATGAAGATGAACTGGCGATGTCACTGTTTCAACAAGCGGCAGAGCATAGATTTTCAGGACTGCAATGGCAATTCATCCAACGATTCATGTCATTGGGCGAGCGCTTGGCGACGACCCTGATCGTGTTCTCAAACTCTAAAGTTGATTCGTCATTTCCCGCACGCGAGGTGTTGGATGCGATGGAGTTTCCGCAAAGGGATCATAGCCGCGGTCTGGAAAAAACGCTGAACTGGATTAAAAAATCCGACTTTGGCGTTCAGGACCTCGATTTTGTCACACCGCTGATGGCCGTATTCAAAGCTTACGACCTCATAGAACCGGCCCCATTCCAGCACCGCTGGGTATGGCTGAGGGAAAATGCGGGTTTCAGGGCATCGGAATATTTCGTTCCCTACATGAACAAGATCGGCGCGTCGGCGTATTGGCGGGAAAAGGGTTTCCCACCCGGTTGCCGGCCGCTGGCAGGAGATGACTTTGAGTGTGATTGACGCATCATCACCCATCCCGGGGTGGCTTCGTCTTTGCCCGGCGGGGAGCATGGCGGGTAGTGAGTTACCCAGCCAGAGGCAGTTGCAATGAGCTTTTTCGCCGAACTCAAACGCCGCAACGTGTTCCGCGTCGGCATCGCTTACTCGGTGGCCACGTGGCTGCTGATCCAGGTGACTGATACAGTTTTCCCCCGCATCGGTTTACCTGATTCAGCAGTCACGCTGGTCATCGCTTTACTCGTGATCGGCTTTATCCCCGCACTGATCTTCGCCTGGGCCTATGAAATGACACCTGACGGTCTCAAGCGCGAAAAAGACGTCGATCGCACGCAGTCTATCACGCCAACGACCGGCCGCAAGCTGGACCGCATGATCATTGGCATATTGACCGTTGCTGTTGCTTACCTGTTGCTCGACAAACTGGTTTTGACGGATCCAATGAAGGGGTCAGAGCCCTTTTCTCAGCAACGCTCAGAGCAGGTAGCTGAGGTGGGTGATGAGAAAAGGGATCTGACCCCGGCGGCAGCGACCCCGTCCGCGGAGCCGGCACCAGGTCCCTCGATCGCCGTGTTGCCATTCGTCAATATGAGCGGTGACAAG
>JBFZEL010000115.1:0-3339 GCA_041306925.1 Lysobacterales bacterium | reverse complement strand
ACCCCGCCAACCGGTGGGGTTTGTTGTATTTGGCGGTGTTCGCAGCGGTTAGACTTTGCGGCGCAAGGTCAGTACAGGGCGTACAGCAGATCGGTGAACTGCTGCCCCGATATCGGCGTGCCGCGCCGCAGCAATTCCTTCCAGGGCATCGCCCGCGGCTCCGGATCATAAACAACACCGCAATATCCTGGAATCAATGCTGCAGGCTTGCTGCCTAGTCTATAGTGTTCCGCCGTAAACGGAAGACGCTGCGCTTCGGGTAATTTCATGGCCATGGTTTCCTCCCCTGAATCTGGATTCAATGATGAGAGTTTAGCCGCCCAATATTTCTAATGCGCTACAGCACGTCATGCGCTGATGAAGCTGACTGAAACGCATCTCACCGGCAACCGGGCCACCGAGGCGACTGGTGCTGCCGGGCTCCAGTCACGTTTCCTGGGCTGGTGGCCTGCCACCAAGAGCGTGACGGTACCCTACATGGATTCTTCCAGCCGCCCCACAAGCTCGACCGCAAGCTCGCGGTCCGCTGCCACGTCATCCGACACCGAGACGGTCACCGAGAAGCGCTTTCCGCCGGACGCCACCAGCAACTCGCCCCCGTCCGAGAAGATGGCCTTGTCACCCACGTTGTCGAGCCATTCGCCAAATTCTGTCTTCTTTTCATGGTCCTTGCCGGCCACGTTGACCGTCACGCCTTTCGACAGGCTGGCCACCGCCTCCTCGAGGCTGGCGACGGCTGCGGCGTCCGAGTCGAACCGGGTGGCCATCAGCGTGACCGATACTTGGGCAACCGCACTTGGTGATTTTGGCATGGGCTCTTTCTTCCCAGTCGCCATGTTGCGGCTCCATTCCTGGAGCTTCTGCGCGTAGGCCGCTTCCATCTCGGCCTTGCCGGGATTATCCCAGCTGGCGCTGCAAACGACGTGCCCGGCCCGCTTCACCGGCACGGACCGCCGGTATGAAACGAGTGCCGCATCGATGCCGAACAACTCCGGAACCATGCCGTTTTCGAACACGGCGCACGAATCCTCGGTTACGGCACCAGACGCAACGCCAGCGGTGTTGTCCCCGCCCGCGAAACTCGCATCAGCGGGTCCGCCCGCGGCCAGGCTGGAAAGTAACAGGTAATAAGCAAATGCTCTCATGACTCGATCTCCTTTCGTTGCGACCAGGCAATGCTGGCTCAAAACCTTAACCGATTCGGGGCGCGGCATAAAGCACCCGGTGAACGAGATTTGCAACGCGGTCGCGGGTATTGCGTATGCTGGTGACGACACCGTTTCGTATCCAGAGAATTCAGATTTTTCTTTCAGGCAATGCAGGGGACAGGAAGGTGACCCTGGCGGGAGCAGCACGGGTGTCATCAAACTTTCATGATGGCCTGTTACTTTCCTGCCCTCACCACTTTTTAAGGCCATCCCTGGAGGGGCATCATGTCAAAAAGAGTATTGCTATCGGCAGCAGTTTCCGCTGCGGTCACCGCGGCGTCATGGAATGTGTCAGCCGAACAACCCAAGGGCGTCAGCCTGGAGAAGATCGGCAGGTTCGAAACCGGTGCCTTTGGCGAAAGCGCCGCTGAAATCGTCGCCTATGACGCTTTGTCATCGAGTGTCTTTGTGATTAATTCCAACGACAAGACTGTCGACATACTGGATATTTCCAACCCGACAACACCCGTGCTGTCCGGTTCAATCGATGTCTCGGTAGCGATTCCCGACAGCGGTGGTGTCAATAGCGTCGCCGTCCACGAAGGACTGGTTGCCGTCGCCGTTGAAAACGACGACAAACAGGCCAATGGCTGGGTAGCTTTTTATAGCACTGGCGGTAGTTTTCTGAAACGGGTGAACGCCGGCGCCCTGCCGGATGCGGTCACCTTTACACACAATGGGCAATACGTACTTGCAGCCAACGAGGGTGAGCCAAGTGACGACTACAGCGTTGACCCGGAAGGCTCGGTCACCGTCATCGACCTCAGGCAGGGCGTCATGCACGCCACCGCAGCCACGGCGGGTTTCAGCGCCTACAACGGCGGTGCACCTGCCGGCGTGCGCATTTCCGGCCCGGGCGCCAGCGTCGCCCAGGACCTTGAACCTGAATTTATCGCAACATCGCTGGACTCGAAGACCGCCTGGGTGACGCTGCAGGAAAACAACGCCCTCGCCATCATCGACATCACGAGCGCCACCGTCACCGACCTCGTGGCACTTGGCAGCAAGGACCACGCTTTAGCGGGCAACGGTCTCGACGCCAGCGACAGGGACGCCAGCATCAAAATCCAGACCTGGCCGGTACTCGGCACCTATATGCCGGATGGTATCGCGGCCTACCAGAGCAATGGTGAAACCTTCCTGATTACAGCCAACGAGGGAGATGCGCGTGAGTATATCTATGCAGCAGACGAAGCTACCTGCCTGGCTACCGGCCATGTTTTTGGTGAAGATGGGTGTATTTCCCACATCGATGAAACCCGTGTAAGGAGTGTCACGCTCGATCCGGTTGCATTTCCAAATTTCGCCTCGCTGCGGGCCCAGTCGAACCTCGGCCGATTGAAAATGCTGTCAACCGAAGGCGATATCGATAACGACGGGGATTACGACGAGATCCATGCGTTCGGCGCCCGCTCGATTTCAATCTGGGATACGGCGGGTATGCAGGTATACGATTCCGGTGACACGATCGAGCAGCAGACCGCGCTGGCCGACCCGGCCAATTTCAACAGCACCAACGACGAAAACGACAGCTTCGATGACCGCAGCGACGACAAGGGTCCCGAACCCGAAGGCGTGGTAGTCGGTAAAGTACGCGGCAGGCAGTACGCGTTCGTCGGCCTCGAACGCGTCGGCGGCGTCATGATCTTCGATGTGACCGACCCGTTGAAGACCAGCTACGTGAGTTACGTGAACAACCGTGATTTCTCCGTAGAAGACGTTGCAAATGAGGACGCCGGCGACCTCGGTCCGGAAGGCCTGTTGTTCATCAAGCCGGGCGATTCACCCAACGGCGAACCGTTGCTGGTTGTCGGCAATGAAGTCAGCGGTTCAACCACCATATACCGGGTCATCAACAACTGATTCCGCTTGCAGCGCCTGTCCCAGGGATCGGGGCAGGCGTTTTCTCCTGGTTTACAACGATTAGCGGTCCGGCGACCAAAAATGGTTCAGCAAACTTCGAGGGCCCGGTGTCTGCCCGATGCTGCGATTGCGCATCAGCGTCATCCCGGGCTCGGCTAACTTTACATCGCAACGGCGCTGACTTGCGCCGCGCGAAGAACCGGGCGAAACAGCTAAAACTATTTTGGCAGCGGGGGCTTTTCTTTCGCCGGGAACACCGTCGCCATGC
>JBFZEL010000114.1:0-2539 GCA_041306925.1 Lysobacterales bacterium | reverse complement strand
CTTGTCGCTCGATGTCGCCATCAACGTGGGTTTCAACCCGACCCGCGCCATCATCGCGGACGTCACGCCCGAAGGCAACGAGCGCACCCGGGGTTTTACCTGGATGCAGACGGTCTCCGGCACCGTCAGCGTGGGTGCTTACGCCATCGGCGCCATCTTCGATAATATCGTGCTGATCTATGTCGGCGCCGTGCTGGTATTGCTGTTCACCCTGTTGCCGCCATTGCTGGTCGAGGAACCAAGGGAGATCGGCGCCGGCAAGCGGGTGACGGCTGAGAAACCCGCGGGTGGATCCGTGTGGGTGCTGCTGATGAGTATCCAGCCGCTGTGGGGTTTCCTGATCTACGACATCTACGCGATGACGTTGCGCCTGGCCGGCATTCAGCACGAAAATTATTATGCGGAAATGGTCTGCGGCCTGCTCACCATCCTGCTCGTCATCCGGTCACTGACCACCAGCGAGCAGGGTCTCGAAGCGGTCAAGGCCGCAGAGGTGGGTTTCAGGAAGGTCCTGGCCGCCCACTCGTTCAGCTGGATAGGCATACACACAACCTTTGTTTTCATGTTCATTTATATCCAGGACAGCATGACCGGCCTGGACGATATCCAGGCGGGCAGGGTGACCACCCTGGCCTTCCTGATCCTCAACGCGGTGGCGGCCGTGCTGCCGGTGCTCGTCCTCGGCCCGGCGTCGAGGGTGATTGGCCGGGTCAGGACGCACGCCTTCAGCGTGGCCATCATGGCCGCCGGTTATGTCGGCCTGCTGTGGTTCGGTACGACACCAGCCGCGATCTATATTTTAATGGCGGTGATCGGAATCGGCTGGGCGTCGATGGTCAGCCTGCCGTTTGCGATCATGTCGCAAAAGGTCGAAGGCGCGCAGATGGGGCTTTTCATGGGTCTGTTCAACCTTTCCGTGGTGCTGCCACAACTGGTGGTCAGCCTGGGTGTCAGTCTCGCGGTGAGCCGTGCGGCGGACAAGAGCCTGATCTTCCTGATATCCGCCGTCGCCCTGGCGATTTCGGCGGTCGCCTGGCTGCTGGTCCGTGATGACAGTCATAACGGCGCGTGACGACCTGAATACGTTTGCATTCGCTTGCACCGCCGCGCTGCTGCACCTAGCCTGCTACCTCTTGACTGTCATGGTGAACAATGGTGTACAAACCCTGCCTGCTGATCGGTGACATAGGCGGCACCAACGCACGTTTTGCGTTGGCAGACCCCGGCAGCCCCGGTTTTTCAAATGAACTGACGCTGGCCTGTGACGATTACGCAACAGCCGAGCGGGGCATTGCGGATTATCTTGAACGCAGCGGCACCGGCCAGCCTGACGTGATCTGCCTGGCGGTCGCCGGCCCCGTTGTGGATGGCGCCGTGCGCTTTACCAATAACCACTGGTTGATCGATCAACGTGTGCTCGAGGCCACTTACCCCCGGGCGCGTGTACAGTTGCTGAACGATTTTGAATCCATCGCGTATTCGATACCGATACTCGGCGAAAACGACGTGACCTGCATCGGACCCCTAACGCCAGGTGCCGAAGGGAAACAGGACCTGACCTTTGCCGTGCTGGGTCCGGGGACTGGTCTCGGTGCCGGTGGATTGCTGAAGCGGGCGTCCGCTGTTTACCCGATCGTCGGCGAGGGCGGTCATGCCGGGTTCGCACCGGAAACGACGATGCAGTTCAAGGTATTGAAGCAGTTACGACGGCGTTTTGAACGTGTCTCCAGTGAGCGGCTGATATCCGGTCCGGGTCTTGAAAATATCTACTGGGCCCTGTGCAGGATACGCGGTGAAGCCAGGGCTGAACTCAAGGCCGCGGAAATTTTTTCCAGGGTATTGGCCAGGGAAGATGCGCTCGCGGTGGAAGCGGTCGAGATGTTTTTCGAGGCGCTGGGGCAGGTTGCCGGCAACCTGGCGCTGGCGCTGGGCGCATTTGACGGCGTCTACCTGGCCGGCGGCATTGTGAAGCGTTATCCGGATCTACTCAAAACCAGCGGATTCAGGTCCGGGTTTGAAAACAAGGGACGCCACCGCGCCTTGATGGAACGGGTACCCACATTCCTGGTTTTGCATCCACAGCCGGGACTGTTGGGCGCGGGTTTCCGCGCGCGCGAACTTATGCAAGAGGCAAGTACCGGGAAGGATGGATGATGGATATGCACGCAAAACAAGAAAAATCAGACACGGATACGCTGGCAGTCCAACAGGCAACGATTTTACCGGTCGATAAGAAGGCCGGCGTGGGCATGCATTTCACCTCGCTCAGCAGTCCCTACGGGATCGGCGATATCGGTGATGCCGCGGCAGCCTTCATTGACCGCCTGGTCAGCATGAACATCCGTTACTGGCAGTTCCTGCCTACCGGCCCGACGGCTTACGGCGACTCGCCTTACCAGCCCCTGTCAGCGTTTGCCGGTAATGAAATGCTGATCGGTATCGAGCCCCTGATCCGGCTTGGTTTATTGAATCCTGGCGAGGCCGATGCGCTCACCGGGTTACCCGCCGAACGTGTTGACTACGGTAACCTGATCCCGCT
>JBFZEL010000113.1:0-2988 GCA_041306925.1 Lysobacterales bacterium | reverse complement strand
TGCTTGTGAACGTCCTGCGTCATATCAATCCCCGGCCGGCGTGCGTCAGCCCAGCTTGTAATTGGGTGCTTCCTTGGTGATCTGGACATCATGGGCGTGGCTCTCGCGGACACCGGCGCCGGTGATACGCACAAACTTCGCTTCGTCACGGAAGCGCGTGATCGTCGCACAGCCCATGTAGCCCATCGAGGAGCGCAGACCACCAGTCAACTGGTGCAGGACACCGGACAGCGAACCCTTGTAGGGCACACGTCCTTCGATACCCTCCGGCACCAGCTTGTCGGCGGCCACATCCATCTGGAAATAACGGTCCTTTGAGCCTTCCTGCATGGCGCCCAGCGAGCCCATGCCACGGTAGGTCTTGTAGGAACGACCCTGGAACAGCTCGACCTCGCCCGGGGCTTCCTCGGTGCCCGCAAACAGACCACCGATCATCACGGTCCAGGCGCCCGCCGCAATGGCCTTGGCCACGTCGCCCGAAAAACGTATGCCGCCATCACCGATGCAGGGGACACCGGAATCTTTCAGTGCCGCGGCGACATTGTTGATGGCGGTAATCTGCGGCACGCCGACCCCGGCGACGATACGCGTGGTGCAAATCGAACCCGGACCCTGGCCGATCTTGACCCCGTCGGCGCCGGCCTCGACGAGCGCCAGCGCGCCTTCAGCGGTGGTCACATTGCCGCCGATGACCTGCACATCGGGGAAATGCTTTTTGATCCAGCGGATACGGTCCAGCACGCCGCGCGTATGTCCGTGTGCGGTATCGACGATGATCACGTCGACGTGCGCCTCCACGAGGGCCGCGATGCGGTCCTCGGTGTCGCCGCCGACGCCCACTGCGGCAGCCACCAGCAGGCGTTCGCGCGAATCCTTGGCGGCGTTCGGGAAGTCGGACGACTTCTGAATGTCCTTGACGGTGATCAGGCCACGCAGCTCGAAATGGTCATTGACCACCAGCACCTTTTCGATCCGGTGCCGATGCAGCAATTCCAGCACCTCGTCCTGGCTGGCGTTTTCCCTGACTGTCACGAGGTCTTTCTTGCCGGTCATGATATTGCGCACCGGGTCTTCCAGGCGCCGTTCAAAACGCAAATCCCGGGCGGTCACGATACCGACCAGTTCATTGCCATCGACGACCGGTACGCCGGAGATATTGTGCCGGTGGGTGATGGCCAGCACCTCGCTGATGGTGGTATTCGGGTTGACCGTGATCGGATCCTTGATCACCCCGGCCTCGTACTTCTTGACGACCCTGACCTGCTCCGCCTGGCTTTCCAGGCTCATGTTCTTGTGGATGACACCCAGACCGCCCTCCTGCGCCATCGCGATCGCCAGGCGTGCTTCGGTCACGGTATCCATGGCGGCGGAGATCAGCGGCACGTTCAGATTCAGTTCGGTGGTCAGGCGGGTTCGCAGAGAAACGTCCCTGGGCAGGACGTCAGAGTAGGACGGAATGAGGGATACGTCGTCGAAGGTGAGAGCTTCACCGATTACTTTCATGGCAGGTGCACTCCGTATGGAATAAAGCAACGCCCGGAGCAGGCCGGGCGCGTTGGCGAAGCATTATAACCACCCACCCCGTTGAATAACAGGGCAGGTCAGGGATAGGAGTAAACCAGTTCACCATCGAGCCAGGTCTGCAGGACTTTGACGGTGGCAATCCTGGCAGCCTCTATCTCGAAAATATCCTGGTCCAGCACGATAAAATCGGCGCGTTTGCCGGATTCGAGCGAACCCACGCTTTTCTCCATGAACCCGGCATAAGCCGCGTCCAGCGTATAGCCGCGAACGGCTTCAGCACGGCTCATTGCTTCCCGTGGATACCAGCCACCCGGCGGCCAGCCCTCGATATCCTGGCGGGTCACCGCGGCGTATATGCCCAGCATCGGGTTGACCTGCTCGACCGGGAAATCAGAACCCAGCGCCAGTTTTGCGCCGCTGTCCAGCAACGAACGCCAGGCGTAGGCGTAAACGACGCGCTCCGGACCGAGGCGGTCGCCGACCCAGTACATGTCACTGGTCGCATGCGTCGGTTGCATGGCGGCGATGACCCGCAGCCCGGCAAATCGCGGGATGTCCGCGGCTGTCAGCGTTTGTGCGTGTTCGACGCGGTGCCGGCCGGGGTTGTCCGGGTACTTTGGCAGTGCGGCATCGAATGCATCGAGCACGACCCGGTTGCCGCGATCGCCGATCGCGTGCACACCGACCTGGAAACCGCAGGCCAGTGCTTTCTCAACCTGCGCCTGCAACTCGTCCGGCGCCATGAACAACAGACCGGAATTGCCGCTGTCATCCGCATAGTCCCCCAGCAGGGCCGCACCGCGGCTACCCATGGCGCCGTCGATGTACAGCTTGACCGCACGCATGACCAGGCGGCCGGAGGGATCCTCGACGGGGCCGTTGGCACACAGCCAGTCGAGGGTCTCGCCGGCGCCATCGCTAAATGCATAGACACGGCTTGGAAACTGCCCGGCAGCAATGAGTTGCCGGTATGACTCCAGCACCTGCCGGTTGACACCCATATCGTGCACACCGGTCAGACCGAGGCTGACCATCTGTTGCAGTGCGAGACCCGTTGATGCCCGCAGCAGTTCCGGTGAAATAGCGGGAACGGCCTTTTCCACCAGTTCCATCGCCCCGTCGACGAGCACACCGGTTGGCTGACCATCCGCATCGCGGTGGATGAAACCGCCTTGCGGTTGCCAGTCGCCGGACAGGTCCCGGTCCGCCAACGCCAGCGCAGCGCCGTTGGCCCAACCGGCATGACCATCGATGCGTTGCAGCCAGACAGGCCGGTCGGGGAAGGCGGCATCGAGATCCGCGCGGCTTGGAAATTCCTTGACCTCCCAGTCATTCTGGTCCCAGCCACCGCCGAGCAACCAATCGCCGTCGGACAGAAGTTGTTCCTGCTCACGCAGCCGCTGGATGATTTCCTCCTTGCTGCCGGTGTCGCGCAACTGCGCCTGGCTGAGACTGATGGCCAGG